>JAUUVE010000368.1 GCA_030589715.1 Desulfobacteraceae bacterium
CAGGGAGGTTTATGATAAGACAGGCGCCCCTGACGCCGGCCATGGCCCGGGATATCATGGCATGGGGTGTCTTTTTGAGGCTTTGGGCCCGCATGGCCTCTGCCATTCCGGGGACTTGAAAATCGATAACCTCTTCCATTGCCTGGGGAGTGACATCGGTGGGGCTAAGCCCGGTTCCTCCGGAGGTAATGACCAGTGAAAGTCTGTCTTTGTCCACCCATGTCTTCAGTGTATCAACGATCTGCTTTTGGTCATCGGGGACTATCTCCTTTTTTAGGACTGAAAATCCTGCCTCCTCCAGCATCCCGACGACTATCTTGCCGCTCTCATCCTCTCTTAAGTCCCTAGACCCCTTATCGCTGATCGTAAGGACCCCGGTCTTAATCTCTCTATCCATCCCTTACTCTTATTCCCTTTCCTGCGAGGCCGCAATGACCTTTTCCGTCAACTGGGCAGGGACCTCCTCATAATGGGAGTGTTTCATCCAGAATGTACCTCGGCCCCCGGTGAGAGAATTAAGATCCAGCGCGTACATCAGGACCTCAGCCATGGGAACTTGGGCCTTGATCACCTGGTATCTACCCTCGCTGTCCATTCCCAAGACCCTTCCGCGCCGGCCGTTCAGATCGCCCATCACGTCCCCCATCACCTCCTCAGGGACCGTAATCTCCATCTCCATAATCGGCTCCAGCATAGCCGGGTTTGCCTCCTGCATAGCCTTCTTGAGGCACATGCGGGCTGCTATCTTGAAGGCCATTTCAGAGGAGTCCACATCATGGGACTTTCCATCATAGAAACGGACCTTCAGGTCTACAATGGGATAGCCTGCAAGTATACCACTCGTTAGGGCCTCATTAAGACCTTTTTCTACGGCAGGCACAAAACTCCGGGGCACATTCATGCCGCTCAGGGCCTCGTCAAACTCGAATCCGGCGCCCTTTTCCAGGGGTGAGAGATCAAAATGGACCTCAGCAAACTGTCCTCGACCGCCCGTCTGTTTCTTGTGACGGTAAATGACCTTTTGAACGGATTTTTTGATTGTTTCCCTGTACGGGACTTTGACCGGTCTTAGATCAACCTCCACCCCAAACTTTCTTTTTAGCTTCTCACAGGTGGCCTCCAAATGGATCTGCCCCGAACCCGAGAGGACAATCTCCGCTGTGGACTGATCCCTTTCCATCTTGAGGGCAGGATCTTCTTCAAGGAGCTTGGCCAAGGAGGTAAACACCTTATCCTCGCTGCCTTTGACCTTTGCCCCAACTGCGTAAGATATCACTGGCGAGAGCGGTTCAGCTGACTCATAGATTACAGGATCATTTTCTGAGCACAGGGTGTCACCGGTGGATGTCTGCTTTAACTTGGCGATCGCCACAATGTCACCAGGACCGGCCATCTCCACCGACCGTTGTTTCTTGCCCTCCATAAGGAGGAGTTGACCAAACTTCTCTTTCACTTCCTTGTTGGCATTGTAAAACGTTGAATCGGATTGGAGCGTCCCGGAAAGGACCCTCAAGAGAGTCAGTTTCCCTGCAAAGGGGTCGGCAAGGGTCTTAAAGACAAGGGCAGAAAAAGGTGCATCTGCCGAGGAGGGTCTTTCAACCACCTCTTCACTGCCAGGTTTTGCCCCTTCCTGAGACCCCCTTTCAAGGGGAGAGGGGAGACCCTGGATGATGAGGTCCATCAACTGGGGAACGCCCATATTCAACGTAGCCGAACCGCAGACCATGGGAACTATCATTCCCGACTTGACTCCCTGAGTAAAGGTCTCTTCTATGTCGTTAGGGGAAAGTTCTTCCCCTTCAAGATACTTCTCCATTAGTTCATCGCTGACCTCCACGATATTTTCCATCATCTTTTCTCGCCACTCTTCGACAACGGCCTCCATATCGGCAGGGACATCGGAACTCTCAAATTTTCCGCTACCGTCCTTCCTGTACAAATAGGCCTTCTTTTTGATCAGGTCTACCAGCCCTTCAAATTTGTCTTCTGTACCTATGGGGATAAAGACCGGTGTCGCCTTTATCTCAAAGGTCCGGGAGGCCTCTTCCACGACCTTGAAGAAATCGGCCCGCTCTCTATCCAGTTTGTTGATAAAGATAATCCTGGAGAGCCCCTGCTCATCCGCAAATGACCACACCTTTTCCGTTCCAACCTTTACCCCTGCTGTGGCGTCAATGACCACGACCACTCCATCGGCCGCCTGGAGTGAAAATTTTGTGTCGGAGAGAAAATTGTCATCACCGGGGGTGTCAATGAGGTTTATGGTATGTTTTTTCCAGGTAAGGTTGTGAAAGGAGGTGCTGATGGTGATCCCCCTCTTTATCTCCTCCGGCTCAAAATCCAGATTCGATGTTCCGTCGTCTACTCTGCCGGGCCTGGTGGTGGCCTTTCCATTAAACAGCATTGCTTCGGCAAGAGAAGTCTTTCCCGAACCCACGTGGGCAACGAGAGCTACATTCCTTAATTCTTCTGCCTTTTTTTCCATATTCAAGCCCTCTCCTTAATAACCAAATTTGATGAACTCGCTAAAAGTCATCATTTAGACGGCACAGTTTTAGCAAAAAATGGTAGCCCATGAGAATCCTTGCATAGCCCATAGTAATTTCACCTGGTTAAAAGACCTAAATATGTTTTTCCGGAATACGGGATAAATATTTGGAAATGATTTGAATCCTTGGTGAGACCCCGTATGGACACTATGTACGGCTTTCCTCTGGTATGATGAAATATTAGAAATCTCAAGAACCTGGTTAAAAAAAGTACATCAACAGTCAAATCAAAGTCAAGCCAAGAATAGAGCAGGACATTTTTTATTGCCAATTTCAAGAAATATGCTAAAGTTACGGGTTCCGAGCGAGAATTGAGGAGAACCTGTTATCAGGAGAAAAATCCAGGCGGTTCTTATTTTGTTGCTTCAAGACAACATAGAGAATTTCATAGGGTATTTGAGGCACCAAAAGGGGTACTCTCTGCACACCATAAGAAACTACCATACCGACCTGCGACAATTCTCAAGATTCTTGGCATCAAGGGAGGCATCCCCTGACTGCGAGAGGGTCGACCCCATAGCCATAAGGGAATACCTGGGAAGCCTTTACGGGACGTTGACGCGCAGGACCATTGCCCGCAAACTCTCTGCTA
>JAUUVE010000107.1 GCA_030589715.1 Desulfobacteraceae bacterium
CGCTCTTCCGAGATATTGATCTGGGTATCTTTGTCGGAGACATGGAATCGTCTGGTTTCTGGGATTATGAATGCAGCCTCTCTCAACAGATTGAAGATGCTCTCAGTTGCTTATTTACGGTTGAAGCCAAGGTGATCAACGGGGCCCCTCTCTCTTTCTGTTACAATGTGAGAAAGCTCATCTCTGTGAGAGACGAGGGGTACCTCGTGGATTTTATGGTCCGTGTTGCAAGGGGTTATTTGGACATGGCCCCTCTCAGGCAGAGGTATATGAAAGAGGCCATGGCATGACATTACTGAATATTGACAAGATATACACCAAATTCAGGGATATCAGGGAATCTGTCTGGAAGAATTCATCCGCCGGATTAACCGCTTGGGTGAAAACCAAGGCAGATGAGGTTAGGCAGTTCCTATTCCAGGTCATACACCACTATCCGGCTGCGGGGCATGCCCAGAAAGTAGCTCTCCTTGGTCACCGACGCAACCACCAGCTCGAGGGAGCCATCGTTGTCAACATCATCCACCTTATAGCCTACGGCCGCGCCAGATAGTTTCCGGGAGGTCCACCGGCTGATCAGGGAGACACCGTCCCAGGTCATGAAATGGATCTTGCCGCTGGAAAACCAGCGCATGTCCGACAGCCGCTGGGTCTTGGAATGGTTCTGGCAGATGACCACCTCCTGACGACCATCTTTGTCCAGATCAATCAAAAAGACGGGGGATGGGATAAAGACGCGCCTGCCGGGGTCGGCCATCGGGATATCCCCCGTGCCAACCTGTTCCGCGTCAAGCATATAGGCAAGGCTGCCGCCGAAATATTCACCGCTTTTCCAGAGCTCCTCGCCCTTCTGGTCGTACACGCGCAGGTATTCGTAAGGATCCAGCAGGGTCGTATATATGTCTCCCTTTCCGTCAAAATCGGCCAGGACAAAATTAAACACATTGCCCACCCGCGGGAGCTTCACGGGCCCTGCCGAAGAAAATCCATTCCCCTTCCGCTTCAATACATGGACGTCTCCCATGTAGGTCCCTGCGGTCGCCCTTTCCTGCCCCACCAGGGTCTTCCCCTTTCCGGGTAAATCCACGACCCGCATCAGCCACTTGAGCCAGCCCGCAATCTTCTTGAGTTTGTTTCCATCCCATTCCAGGACCACAGAGGAGACATCCTGGTTACCCAAGCTGCTCACATATATCTCTGCCCGGCCATTTCCGTCCAGATCCGCGACACTCACGTAGATATAGTTTGGAGACCAGGACCCCTTGACGGTCATGAACTGGAAAAATGTGCCCTTTCTCCACTTATAGACATACACCGTGTCCTTATCAATAAATACTATTTCATTCTTGCCATCCCCATCCAGGTCCCCCACATCCAGACCCGTAATTTCGAACTTAAAGCGTTGGACATAGCTCGGCTTGGCAGGGCCCTCGAAGTCTCGCTCCACACTTATGAGGGCCCCCTCCTCGGCCTTTTTGGGTGCCGCCGCCCGGGCGGGTTCTCTGACCCTCCTGCCCATGATCCTGGCGTTTATATCCTGGGCAAACTGGTTAATAGTGGGAATGACCCCATCCATCCCCTCTGACTGATCAAAGGCAGTCACGAGGGCATCTGACTTGGACACGTCCAGGATCTTGGCATCCATACTCACGCTTTGGCCAAACACGGTGAGGCTGCCCAAAACCACGTAGTCCGCTCCGAGCAGTTTCCCGATCTCAAGGGCCTTTTCCTTGTCAAGAGGGCCGGGAAAATCAGCCACTATTTTCTTGACCTTTCCCTTTTCAATGACCTCCACCCTGCCCTTCCAGGCCAGCCTTGAGCTGAGCATATCCATGATACCCTCCTGGAGAAAGGTAAGGTCACGGTCGGCATTCATTGTGAAGGGAAGTATGGCGAGCTTTTTGGGTTTTTTGGCCAGGGAGGTCCCTGTCTGGAGCAAGGCAAGGCCAAACATCAAGATTGATAAAAGGATTGTTACCCTTCTTCTCATGATTATCCGCCTCAGGTTTGCTTCTTTGAGAGTTCCGGAATCGTATAACACCCCGGTGGTAATGGAGTCAATATCAATATGTTAAAGACCAACTACCCCTTCAGAATACCGTAAAACTGCCCTGACCGATCTGTCTTCTCCCCCACCTTGGCCCCGCATTGCTGGCAGCGGTATTCATACTTGTCACCTTCGGGCAAAATCAGTAGCAGGAACTTCCGCACCGGCATTGCCCGACGACATTCCGGGCAGAAGAGTTCCACGGCCTCCAATTCCTCAAATTCCCCCTTTTGTTGTGGGGGCTGTTGCGGAGCGCTTGGGCTAAAATTGAAAGTCCTGTTTTTCATGGGTCCAACCTATGGATTTGTTATTGAAGTTGTGATATTAGCATCTGATCTGGCGGTGGACTGGTTTCCATAATAATAATCCAAACCCCCAAAGGCAAGGCCTTTTAAAAGAACACACTCAGCCACTAAGGCACTAAGGCACCAAGAAAAGATGGAAGGCAGATTTAGACCGTTATCAAAGAAAGAGGAATGGGTTGCAAAGAAGGTAGTAGATTCAGCGTATACTGTTCATAAAACACTGGGACCCGGTCTGCTTGAAAAGGTTTACGAGGTTTGCTTCTGTCATGAGCTCTCTAAACGAGGATTAAGGACTCAAAGGCAGATAGACATTCCTATCAAATATGACGGTTTGGTTTTTGACGAAGGTTTGCGCCTAGATGTATTGGTGGAAGGTTGCGTTATCTGTGAACTGAAAGCTGTGGACAATATGAATCCTGTATGGGAAGCCCAGCTCCTGAGTCATTTAAAATTGACGGGGAAACGACTTGGTTTTCTCATCAATTTCAATGTTCCGATTATTAAACGGGGAATCAACAGAATGATCTTATGAACTTTGTGTCCCTGGCCCAGACCTGGCTTTGAATGAATTTATATATAGAATTCATCTGATAAATAATTCAGCGCTCATATGATATTCAAACACTTGCGCCAGGGCGGGCTTGGTGTCTTTGTGGCGAGACGAAGGAGGGGGACTATGAAGGTAAAACACATTGATCACATAGGGGTTGCTGTTAAGAGCATTGACCAGGCCGGCAAGTTCTATACAGAGATCCTGGGGCTTGGTATTGAAGACGTGGAAAACGTGGCTGAGCAGAAGGTAAACGTGGCCTTTATTCCCATTACCGACAGCGAGGTGGAATTACTCGAATCCACTGACCCGGATGGCCCGGTTGCAAAATATATAGACTCACGTGGGGAGGGGGTCCAGCACATCGCCTTCCGCGTGGAGAACATTGAGGAGGCCCTTGAGGAACTGAAGGAAAGAGGGGTCCGGCTTATCGATCAGGCCCCTCGAGAGGGGGCAGGGGGGGCAAAGATCGCCTTTATCCATCCAAAGGAGACCAACGGGGTTCTGGTAGAGATCTGCGAGAGGTAGACGTAGAGACTAAGACCTGGTCTGCAGATGGGACTTTAAAAATGAAAATTACGTATATATATCCGCCACTATTCAAGGGCTTCTATCCCATGGCGACCCGGATGATTACGGAGAACTTGTTGAGGGACAAGAACCTGGAGGTGGATTTCAGCGATATTCCCATCAGGGCTTATTCCTCCAAGATTCACGAGGAAATCTTTGATAGAATCATCTCAAAGGCCGCTTCCACCCTCTCTCCGAAAGCGGTGGCCTTCTTGGAACAGAAATATATCATATATAACCTCTTCTATGTATTCATGGCGCACGGCTATTATGATAAATATATCTTGGAAGATTTTGATACCAAATATGTTGTTGTCACTGTCATAAATTTCTGTGACCTCCTTATCGTAAGGCACCTCCTAAATACAGAAAAAAAGGTCGTCATCGGAGGGCCTCTCATAACCATAGGACTGTCACCCGCATTTATAAGGCAATTCCTGTCCCATATGGGCGTGGATCAATCAAAACTGAGCAGCAATCTAATCATTGTTTCGGGCAACATTGATCTCAAAACGGATCTTTCCGGGATCATCAAGAATTGGCAGGATGCTGCCATCACGGAAAACGACTACGGAACCAGTTTTGAATGCGAAAGAGACTTCTTGAGGGAATATTACGATGGCCAGTCTCAAATACCCGTGCACCTTGGTTTCAGCAACAGGTGCTGGTACGGAAAGTGCAAATTCTGCACCTACGGGGAGCTCCCCCCAATGGACTTCCTGAAAACCGCCGAGGATGCGAAGGTCATCGAGTACATCCGGAAGATGATGAATACCCTGGGCTCCTCTCACATTCGATTCATTGATTCCTATTTTCATACCACTTCGCCCAGTGTTCAAAATATCCTCCAACAAATTAGCGATTATGACATCACCATCTACACGGGGATTACTCTCTTAAAGAGCAAGAGTTATATTGATTTCATAAATGATTATGTGAATTGTCTTTTGATAGGCCTGGAATCCACGTCCGATTTCAGCTTGGACCATATTAATAAAGGATACACCTACGAAGACATCAAAGAGGCCATCAACAACATTATCAAATATCTAGACAGGAGAATCTTTCTGGAGATATCGGTAATTCTGGATCTGCCCTCCAGGGACAGGGAGGATATTGAGATCAACTACAGGAAAATCGCCGAGATCAAGGAGGGGTTGATAAGTGAGGGCTTCAAGGTTGGGTTTCATTTGAACATCCTAAGCGTCTTCCCCAACCTGGAATTAATATATCCAAAAGACGGTTTGCTCAGGAGGTCAAATGACCCGTCGGATATGGGTCTTTCAACGGGCAAGAGTTACCTGATCAGCCTCTTAAGGCAATCCGGCATGGATAACCCGCCACAACTCCCTTCCGGCTCCGTTTTGGTGGACGAGCATACACCCGGTTTGCAATATGGTTATGTAAGTTCGGATGTGCCCATCGTTCGCTACGATATCGACGGTAATGTCCTTCCGTCGGACTTAAACTTGATTGATCAAGGTATCATGAGGAGAATACTAGAAAGAACCAGCCGGAAATCATGATCAGCTGCATGCCCTTGTGCCAACCCCGCTTTATTCCGGCCGGTCGAGGCCCTCAATCGGCTTCCCACCTGACCACTCCGTAATGGTTCGTCGGATTAATTGAATGACCGACGATGAGATTTTCGGCACGATCTGCGGCCTGCCAGGGGAAATGGGAGATCTTAAAAGCGGTACGTGATCAGGCCATGGGACGTGTCGTAGGGAGAGACACTTACCTGTACTCTGTCTCCAACCATCACCTTAATTCGGTATTTTTTCATCCGTCCGGAGAGCACTCCCCTTAGGGTGATATTGTTATCACACTCAATTTCCATGGTGCCACCACCTAAAACCCTATTGACCACGCCCTCTAACTGAATTAAATCATCTTTACTCAAGGTACTCCTTCCTAGGCAGCAAGGCCTGTGCACATTTTCTAACTAACCATATCATCTAATGACGTAATGTCAATCAGATGGCAAAAGTTTTTTGATCTGCCCATCCCCCTAAGAGCGGGATGTTTTTTGGTGACGTTCATCTTTCATTGTTGTATAGAATTCAGTAGGGACCTCGCCTATCAGCACCAGAGGCGACGGGTTTTCCGCGTTATCCTGATGAACCATGAAAAACCATAAAATTTACAAGACCTTTCGTTCTTTCACTCAGATGGGAGATGCCATCTCGCCTCAAACAAGCGACCTCATCGTCGAAACTCCCCTGGAAATTATCATAAATAGTGAAAGCCATATCGTTATAATGTTTACCCCTCAAATGATCAGGGAACTGGTGGTGGGTTTTGTCTTCACAGAGGGGCTCATAAGCCATATCACCCAGATTCAAGAGTGCGTGATCTCTCCGGTCCAAAATGGTGATGGAGGGCAACTCATAGAGGCCAGGGTCACGATTTCATCCGATAGGACGCATCCTCCGGCGAAAACGGGTAAGAGGGTTTCATATTCCAGCTGTGGTATTTGTGGAAAAGAAGATTATTCCAACTTGGAGCTAGGATTGAACCGGGTAAAGAGCAGACAGAGGTTCTCAATGGATGTCCTCAAAGGTTTTTCGCTCAGGCTCCAGAAGCTCCAACCTCTTTACAGAAGGACAGGTGGGGCCCATGCGGCCGTCCTTTTCAACACCACCGGTGATCCCATTTTTTACTCTGAAGATATGGGCCGTCATAATGCTTTGGACAAGGTTATAGGCTCCACCCTCCTCAAAGGGATTTCTCCTGAAGATAAGGCCGTGGTCTCTAGCGGCCGAGCCAGTCTCGAAATGATTCTTAAGGCGGTAAGGGCCGGATTTCCACTCTTTGTAGCCATGTCCAGGCCCACCTCAAGGGCAGTGGAAGCAGCCAAATTTTACAATATCACCTTGATTGACCTGGCAAAAGACACAAACCGCATATACAGCCATGCCCGCAGGATCGTGGGGTTCTGAGCAATAAACACCAATGTTGCATCAAAAACCCCCTAAATTGTCCTGCGGACTCCCCGCCCTTCGGGTGGGTTCCCAGATTCTCGAGAAATGCTGTCACACAAGTCCGGAAGTTGGCTATTGATGCAAACCCCGATGTTGAAATAAGTGGCCGTTTCTTGACAAGGGCCGAGACTTTTTGCAACATGGGGGTAAATATTGCAGGCCCCGCTAGTGCCGCGTCTCATAAGTTTTGTTCCTAAAAATGGCAATATGTTTTAGAAGAAAATGCTCCTTATTTGACCCATTACCGACGCGGAAATTCCAAATTTCAAAAACCAAGCTCCAAACAAATCCG
>JAUUVE010000040.1 GCA_030589715.1 Desulfobacteraceae bacterium
AAGGATCTCTCCTCTGATGAGCAAGAGCGCAAGATAAAAACAGCATATAAGAGAATGGCCAAACTCCACCACCCCGACGTGGGAGGGGATGCAGAAAAATTTAGACAATTGGCCGAGGCCCACCAACAGATGCTCCTGTGGGTACAGGATCCCCAGTATACATCCAGAAGGGCGCTTCATGGCAGCTGGTCCTATGACGGTTATACCAACCGATGGTCGCCCCCCTTATGACCGAGGCCCGCGGAAATCTCAAGGCCATTTCAAATATAAGCCCTATGCCAACCCCTTAAGGTCCACCCTGTGAGACCCTAGCCGTTTACATAGCCCAAGACCCTAAGATTTGAGTCAAGTTTTTGGCCCTTATTTCCTTTTCACTCTATTGATCCTCTTTCGGATCTCTTCCTCAAATCCCCTGCCGGTAGGCCGGTAAAAGACCCTATTTCCTATCTCTTTAGGCAGGTATTCCTGTTCCACCCAGCCCCCCGGATAGTTGTGAGGATAGCGGTATCCTCGGCTGTAGCCCAGCCTTTTCATCAACTGAGTGGGAGCGTTCCTAATGTGCAAGGGTACAGGCAGGGGGCCTGACCTTTCGATCTCCTTTTTGACAGACTTCTCCGCCAGATAAAGGGCATTACTCTTGGGTGCAGATGCCAGGTAGACAGCAGCCTCTGCTAAGGCCAACTCCGCCTCTGGAGGCCCCACCTTTTGCCAGGCCTCAAAGGCCGCCATGGCGACCTGTAAGGCATTTGGGTCAGCCAGGCCCACATCCTCCGAGGCAAATCGGATCATCCTTCGACCTATGAACAAAGGGTCTTCTCCCGCCTCCAACATTCGAAAAAGCCAGTATATGGATGCCTGTGTATCACTCCCTCTCAGGCTCTTATGAAAGGCCGAAATTATGTTATAGTGCTCTTCCCCATCCTTGTCATAGGGAAGGGCCTTGACGTCGAGGGCCTTCTCAACAATTGTCATGTCCACCTTGGCAGGATGTTTCCCCTGAGTATCCAAGGTATAGTAAACCGCTGCTTCCAGATTATTCAAGGCCACTCGGGCATCCCCGTGGGAGACATCAACCAGGTGATCGAACGCCTCAGGCATGATCGCAATATTCAGATCTCCTAATCCCAGTTCCTTGTCCTTATGGGCACGAAGCAGGAGGGACTTTAAGTCCTCTCTCCCCAAAGGATGAAGGATCATAACCCTTGTCCTTGAAAGGAGCGGTGGAATGACCTCGAATGAGGGATTTTGTGTTGTCGCGCCTATCAGGATTATGAGCCCGCTCTCCACGTGTGGGAGGAAGGCATCCTGCTGGGCCTTGTTGAACCGATGTATTTCATCCACAAATAGGGTAGACGGTTTGCCTGAGATGTTTTTGACCCTTTTGGCCTCCTCAACGATCTGCCTGAGTTGCTTTACCCCTGAGGTGACTGCGGAAAACGCGTGGAATGAAAGTTGAGCATACTGGCCTATCAGCCTGGCAAGCGTGGTCTTGCCGGAACCGGGAGGTCCCCAAAAAATTACAGAGAATATACGTCCGGTCCTGAGGACGTTTGGGAGAAGACACCCAGGGCCAAGGAGATGCCCCTGCCCCACCACATCCTCGAGTCTTCGCGGTCTCATCCTCTCTGCCAAAGGCACTTCAAATTGTCCCATGGAATTGCTGGTCATAAGCGCCCTTTGGTTTTTAACGCCGCGGTGAAAAATGAAAAGATCCTGTCCATCTCCAGAGGTCTGCCAACCACCAGATCCGCTCCCAGCTTTTTCAAGGCGACCAGGCTTTTCCCCTCTTTTTCAGAGTTAACCATGACAATTGGTAAATTACGGTCCAATTCTTTGATCTTTGGAATGATCTTTGTGGGCTCAAGGTGCCGCATATTAAGGTCTCCAATTACCAGATCAAAACCCTTTTTCCTCAACAGCTTGAGCCCTTCCTTGGCCGTGGAAGCAACAGTTACCCTGGCCCCCTTCTTGAGGAATGATTTGAAAAAGAGATCCTGAACAATCCCCTCATCTGAGATGATCAAGACGTGCGAGTTCTTTATCCCGGCCCTGGTGCCTTTGGGCTCAGGAATTCCCTGGGCAATGGGGAGCTTTACAATGAAGGTTGCCCCCTGCCCTTCCTGGCTGATAACCTCAATATCTCCACTATGGCGTGTCACGATGGCAAGGGCAAGGCTCAATCCCAGGCCTCGTGCTGATCCATCCTTGGTGGTGAAGAATGGGTCGAATAACTTATCCCTGATGTCGTCCCTAATCCCTACCCCATTATCCTGTATGTAAACATGCACAAAACCGGAATGCTCTTCTGTAGTCAAATATATCTCGCCTCTCCCGGGCAAGGCATCGACCGCATTTAGGATCAGGGCTACAAGGACATCCCGTATCTCTTGAGGATTGCCCATTACTGGTGAGAGGGATCTTAGGTAAGTATTGATTTTGATTTTGCCATCATCACCTTCGGCCCCCCGCTTCCACTTGGGTCGCGTCACAGAAACGGCTTCTTGGACGACCTTCCCCATATCCAAGAGGAAAAGATCAGATGGCTCGTTCTCTGTCTTTGTAAGGCAGCTCAGTTGCCTGGAAATGAAGCTTCCCATTTCCCAAGCCGCCTCAAGCCTTTTGGCTGATCGAGCATCCTTCTTATTCCCAATAGACCTTACGTCGTCAAGATGCTTGGCGTGATCACCCAGGGCCTTCAGACAGCTTTCCAATTCCCTATTCACACCTGAGGCCATACGAACCAGGGAATCCATTCTCTGGGCTCGTTTGAGGCTCACCTCTTCTTGCTTCCGCTGACCCACCCCTAACATATTGATCAGGAATGCCTTACGCCCCCGGTATCTGATCTTCGTGACCCGCGGGTAATAACAGAGTCTTTCCCCCTCCCTTGTAACCAGGTATATCTCATTTTGTTCCTTTAGTGTTTTCGCCAAAACCCTTCTCCATTGAAGAGCCTTGACAAATTCGGCAGAATCAGGATGAATGAGCTCACTAAAATCTCGACCCTGAAGCTCTTCCTCTGTATATCCGAGTTTCTCCCTTAGTGCCTCATTGGTCAAAATGACCTTGCCTTGTTGGATCAGTACTATGGCTCCAGGGACAAGCTCGAGCAATTTTTTGGTCTCCCGAAACCCCTTGCGGAGGGTCCTTGTTTCCTTTCTGGAGGCAGTCAGTTCCTCTCTCAGTCGCCGCCCTTCATTTGTAAGCCTCTCAACTCTATCTTTTAGAATCCTATCCTGCTTGGTGTCCATGGGTGAGTCTGCTATTGAACCTTTGCGTTTGGAAGCTATGATCCTTGCCCTACTTATGGGGGCCCTCATCTGAATGGGAGCATATCTATGACCGACGGGCTTACTCCAGGATTAGAGTTGCAATATCATGAAAAGGTCCTTGATGATCAGGGGACTATAGCGTATCATACTTTCTAATTAGCTTACAACCCGCAAACCCCGTTAGAATCTCATATGGGGCAGTAAAGAATCCAGGCCCAGACGACCTGGCTTTGCTTTTAGCGTCTAAAAGGGGACCTTAAGGCCCTTCGGAATTCAACGTTTTTGGAGTGCTGGAGTGTTGGAGTAATGGAAAGAAGAACTTGAGTGACCGGTCGAGTGGTTAACACTTAACATCTTAACCAGTCCTCCAACACTCCACTACTCCAACACTCCAGATTTTTCAGGTAAAATCTTTTGAGGGGGTAAAGTGACAGAGCATTCACCCTTTCTTCACCTTCATGTCCACACCGAATATAGCCTTTTGGACGGGGCCATTCGTATTGATCAAATGCTGGACAAGTCCAAGGACCTGGGCATGGATGCCGTTGCAATAACAGACCACGGCAACATGTTCGGAGCGGTTCAGTTTTACGATCACGCCAGCAAGGCCGGAATCAAGCCTATCATCGGGTGTGAACTCTACGTCGCTCCAGGGGATAGGCGGGAGCGAATCCCATCCTCTGATGGAGGCCCCAACGCCTACCACCTTGTCCTCCTGGTAATGAACGAGGAAGGCTACCGAAATCTGAGCCTGCTTGTAACCTTAGGGCATTTAGAGGGATTCTACTATCACCCCCGAGTGGATATGGAGCTCTTAAGGGAACACAACGCTGGGCTTATCGCGTTATCGGGCTGTCTGAAGGGAGTTGTTCCCTACTTTATGATGACCGGCCGAATCGAGACCGCCAAGCAAAGTGCACAGGAGCTGGCATCTATTTTTGACAATGACCGGTTCTACCTGGAGGTCCAGGCCAATTACTTGCCTGAACAGATTAAGGTGAACAAGATCCTAAAAGAGATGTCAAAGGACCTCTCCATTCCCCTTGTGGCAACCAATGACTGTCATTACCTTGAGCAAACTGATGCCGAGGCACATGACGTGCTTCTGTGTATTCAGACTGGTAAGACTACTGATGATGTAAAAAGACTCAAATTCTCCAACAACGAATTCTTCTTCAAGTCCCCCGTTGAAATGGCGCAGGCCCTCCCGGGATTTGAAGATGCCCTTGAAAACACCCTCCATGTTGCCCGCCTCTGCCAGTATGAAATGGAATTTGGCAACTACAAGTACCCGGTATTTCAGGTACCTGAAAACCTGAGTCTAAATGAGGTCCTGGTGGATGAGTCTAGAATCGGGCTCAAGAAGAGACTGTCTGAGAAGAAGGAAGAGGAAGGGTCCGTCTCTGAAGAGGTTATGGGAGAATATCTGGAAAGGCTCGATTATGAGCTGGATGTCATCCAAAAGATGGACTTTGCAGGCTACTTCTTGATCGTTGCAGATTTTATCGAGTACGCCCGCCGCTCTGATATACCAGTGGGCCCGGGCCGGGGCTCAGCAGCTGGCTCTCTGGTGGCCTATTGTCTGAATATAACCGATATGGACCCAATCAAGTATGGCCTACTCTTTGAGAGGTTCCTCAATCCCCAGCGCATAAGCATGCCAGATATCGATATCGACTTTTGCATCAACGGCAGGGATGAGGTCATCCGATACGTCTCGGAAAAATACGGCCGTGATAACGTCGGCCAGATCATCACATTTGGGACTATGAAGGCCAGGGGAGCCATAAGAGATGTGGGCCGAAGCCTCAACATACCACTTGGGGAGGTGGACCGTATTGCAAAGCTGGTGCCGGAGAGGCTTGGTGTGACCCTGGAAAAGGCCCTTGAGGAAGAGCCTGACCTGAAACAGCTTGAGGAAAAGGATGGTCCTGCAAAAAAACTCCTAAGGATATCCAGGTCCATTGAAGGGCTCACCAGACATGCATCCACCCACGCCTCCGGGGTGGTCATCTCAGACAGGCCTCTCGTAGAATACCTGCCCCTTTTCAAGGGCTCAAGAGACGAGGTAATGACCCAGTATACAATGGGTCAAATTGAGAAACTGGGTCTCATAAAGTTCGACTTCTTGGGGCTTAAGACCCTGACGGTCATCAAGCATGCCCTCAAGCTGATAGAAGAGACCACAGGGGAGCGGATCCATATTGAGAGGATCCCGCTCGATGATGAGGCCACTTATCAACTCGTAAGTAAAGGAAGGACAACCGGTGTATTTCAACTAGAAAGTTCGGGTATGAAAGAGATCCTAAGGAGACTCAAACCGGAGGTGTTCGAAGATATGGTTGCCCTGGTTGCCTTATACAGACCCGGTCCTTTGGGCAGCAATATGATTGACGAATTTATCAGCGGAAAGCATGGGAAGATCAAGGCCAGGTATCCACTCCCCCAGCTTGAGCCAATCCTCAAGGAAACCTACGGGGTCATATTATATCAGGAACAGGTCATGAAGATCGCCCAAGTCCTGGCCAAATATACATTAGCCGAAGCGGACGAACTCAGAAAGGCCATCGGAAAAAAGAAGCCGCAGGTAATGGCCAAACACAGGGCCCGTTTTGTCGAAGGGGCCACTGAAAACGGCGTGGCCACTAAAAAGGCCGAAAAACTCTTTATGCTAATAGAAAAGTTTGGCGGGTACGGATTTAACAAGTCCCATTCTGCTGCTTACGCAATGATCGCATATCAGACAGCCTATCTAAAGGCCCACTATCCGGTTCAGTTTATGGCCGCCCTCTTGACCCAGGATATGGGCAACCAGGACAAGACCATTAAAAACATCGCCGAATGCCGGGAGATGGGGATCGAGATTTTGCCCCCGGATATTAATGAAAGCCGGGCAGACTTCTCAGTGGTAGGGGGGAAGATCCGCTTTGGCCTTGCTGCGGTAAAGAATGTGGGTCTAAAGGCCATGGAATCACTCATTGAAGAGCGAGAAAGAAACGGGCCATTTCGTGACCTGTTGGAGTTTTGCAAGAGGATAGAAGGATCCAAGATCAACCGGAGGGTCCTTGAAGGCCTGATCGAGTGCGGTGCCCTTGATTTTACGGGCATCTACAGATCCCGGCTCTTCGCCGGCCTTGGTGATGCACTTAGGATCAGCGGTGCCAACCATGACCCCGATCAACTCAACTTGTTCGCATCCCTGGATTCGGGAAATGGGGGAACCGTGGGCCTCTTTGAGTTCCCGGATATCGACGAGTGGGATGAAAATGATAGGTTGAGGAGGGAAAAGGAAGCACTCGGCTTTTACATTACAGGGCATCCCTTAGCAAGGTTCAGCGGTGAAATAGAGAAGTTAAACACCCATGATATTGAGGGTCTCCCTTCACTAAAGGACAGAAGCCAGGTAAAGATTGCTGGTGTGGTTGAAAGCCTAAAGATAAAACGAACCAAGAGAGGTGACAAGATGGCCAACATAAATGTGGAAGACCTCTCAGGTTCTATTGAGGTAGTCATATTTCCTGACCTCTTTAATCGAATCGCACCGGTACTTAAAGGTGATGATCCACTCCTAATCACCGGGACAGTGGAAACGGGCGACAACTCGGCCAAGATACTTGGCCAAGATATTGTTACCTTGGACTCAATTCGACAAAAGACAATAGAGGCAGTAGAACTCACATTCGACTATGACAGTGTATCAAGGGATCTCTTAGAGGATTTACTGGATATAGTGTTTAGATATCCGGGAGACTCTGCTCTCTACTTCAAGGTAGATATGCCCGAGGGCAAGGAGGTGATAATTTCCGCCCACGACCGCTTCAGGGTCCTTCCCTCCCATGAACTCATATCAGAAATTGAAACCCTAATCGGTAAAAAGGTTGCCTGTTGTAGCTATCAATAGGATAATGCAGACTTAGGCCCTAAATTATGAGCCCCTCCCAAATCAAAATGGAATGTACAAACCCCATTGAACCACGCCATGCTTCAACTAAATAACATAGTCAGCCAGATACTCCAGAACTGCTGCATATGCGATTCTCGCCATGCAGGTCTGTTTTCGATCTGTGGGTTGGCCCTTAGGCTACGTGATCTATATAAGTGGGAAAACGGACTAGATCCATGGATAGAAAAGGATTCCTCTGAGATCTTGGAATGGATTGGTAACAAGGAGGAAGAGTGGGACAGAGTAAAAACAAAGGACTTCGTTGATATAACAATCCTTGGCGTTAAATACGCCCCATTCGATGCCCTGGGCATCAACGCGGTGCTGGAGCCGCATGGTCTCTTCTATGGCGCCGGCTATGCCCATAGTCTGAGACCTACCTTTTTTCTCGCCACTCTGGAAGACAAGAAGGAGATAGACGGATACCCTGTATATATTCTCGGTCGGGAGCTGGCCCGTGATCTCCTAACCATGCCGGCCTTATCTCAAGATGACTCCATATTTATCCGAATGGAATCTGCAAGGCTTTTCTTATGGAACCAGATATTCTTTCTCAAGAAATCGGGGCGAGATGCCCTCAGATTTGCCTTAGAAAACTGCGGGGTCAAAGGCCAGGATCAAGAGGAGTTGCGCCAAAACCTTGCAAGGATCTCTGAAGAAGAAATTGACACTTACACATACCATGAGTTGGGGGGAATTAGGGACCCCATTTTCGACCTCGAAATATGGAGGGAAATTATTGCTACCTTTCCTCACACACCCATTGAACTCCTTGCCCGGACTGTTAAGGACCTCCTTGCCGACACAAATGAATACGGTACGCTTCGATACATTGCGAGGGAACGTAAAACAGCCTCCCTGGGATTTTATGTTGCCTTTCTCGATGGGTTGAGAAAAGAGCTGTCCCCTGACTTGATAGACGCCTTTGGGCGGTTTACTCAGACACGCAACTGGCAGATTATTGAACAGGCTATTACTAACTGCTTTAAGACTGCCAAATATTACGCCGATGCGATCTGCAGTGTCTACCAAAGGGGAAAAGAAAAAAACGATATGAAGTGGGCGCAAAATGAGATGGAAAAGCGCCTCTTGGAGCCCCTGGGCCTAACCCCTCCCTAGAACCCAAGATCCTCGTTTATGAGGACAATCTTCACCCTTCCCTTGGGAAAGCATTTCTCTGTAATGGCCCATGTGTTACATATACGCTGAGGGCTATTGCACTCGTCGCAATAAGAGGTCTTGAGACACGGCGTCTTCATATCCAGCCGCATGGCGTTGACGGGCGCCACATAGTCCTTGATGCGTGCCATGGCCTCATCCAGATCTGGCACGATCTTGTTCCGCCCCACCAGGATTACCACAGATTTGGGGCCAAAGGTGATGCCCCCAATCCGGTTTCCGATCATATCTAGGTTGACGAGCTGGCCAGACTCCGTTACAGCATTTGTTCCTGTGATGAATAGGTCCACAAGGAGTGCCTGTCTTCGCCGCTCTATCATCTCTTCGCGAGAGATGCTCCTGTCGAACGTATCCAGGATCTCTATGCTTGAATCCTCTTTGATGGCCTCGTAGAGGCCTGTGGCCAAAAATGTCATAGAGCCGCCCCAGGACACACTCTTGGGCCCTGTCTTTGGAAGGATCTCCTCTAGTACAATCCTCTTGGCCTCGGAGGTGTTTTCTGCCAGATATACCTCGAAATTATTGTCCTCCAATTCACTCTTTAGATCCGCCAAGCGGGCCTGCCAGTAGTTCTCGATCGGTTTGTCCATGTCTTACTCCTTTACTTGTTGGTGTTTTCAATTCCTAGATGGCTTCCATCTTGATCGCTTTCACTCTCACCAATCGGTATGCACCGGATTGATTGACTCTTGAATGGGTTCAAAGGTTCAAACCTCCCTCCTGTCTTATCCGGCCATGGAGGTCGGCAAAGCTGTCCGGGCCCCCTGCCTCAAACCGGCGATTGAGAGAGATGGCCCCTGTAGGGCAAGAGACAGCGCATACCCCGCAACCGATGCACCAATCCAGATCCACTTGTGCCTTATCATCCTTCAATTTCACACCATCCACTGGACATATTTCCCCGCATGCCCCGCAGCCTATGCATTCTTCGCTGTGTGTTTCTCTTATGAAGTACACGGCCATCAGGGTGTCGCGAGGTATCCTTCGTCGCCTTATTATCCCCACGTTCCAGCAATAGTGCCCGCAGCAGTTGCACGTATGTTTGATGCCTCCTTGGGCATTGTCAACCATGTGCACCAGGCCCTCCCTCTCCCAATCCTCAAGGATATGTCTCGCCTCATCCTTAGAGATCTCGCGAGCAAGACCTCTTGATATGACGAACTCGGCCATCTCATCATACTTGATACAGACCTCAAGGCTATGCTGGCAATCCGTCCTCCCAAGGACTGTGGCTGACATACGGCAGGGGCAGTGGGCCAGGGCTATCTTTGTTGTAGCATCCACTATGGGCCCTATCTCCTCGTGAGGTAAGACTCCTTGCATCGGCACATCCACGGCAAGATTGGCCGGGCTGTACTTGTAGGTCTTTGTGGGGACTCCGCCGTAGATCTTCCCAGTAGTGGGTACAGAAAAATATTTGAGTACCAGCTTGGCCATCTTCCTTGTTCGATCATCCTTCTTGCCATCCCAGAAAAAGGTCTGGGGCACGCCGTAACCCACCTGGAACAGGGAATAGCCCTTTGCCCCGGCCCTGGTTGTGCCTGTGTAGATCAAGTTGCTCGACGAAACATAATAAAAAACATCGGCAACATCCTCCCTGGGAAGGTCGGTACGAGAGCCGATCGTCTCCATATCCACCACATCAAGAGGAGCCAGGTTGGTTGGTATGGCCAGGGCGACTTGGGCCTCAATCGGGTCAAACATCTCCTTTAGAAGGTCGAGGAGGGCCTCATTATAGGGATAGCCCATTATCAGATCCTCAAGGTGTTTGGCCAAACGAACGTAGATATCTTCCATCTTTTGCATCCTAACATTTAACGGTTAGCGAAATTTTATGGCAACCTATACTCTGCAGTCTTTTTTTGAACCTTGAGATAGCATACTATAATCTGAGGCGTCAATCTTTCTTCCCCGGCTTTTCCCTCACAGAAACCTATCGCCGAAGCCCACATGCACTCTCTCGCTGGTTTCCGGGGGAGGCCTAAAACGTGGATATAAAATTATGAGTTCCTTGTTGCGGAAGCCTGTGCTATAAGCGACACAAAAATGCTATTGGTGATGGTTCAATCAATCTTGAGCTTATATCAATACTTTACCACCCGATTGGACACAGTAGCCTTTATCACGGAGCGCTGCCCAGATGGACATAGGACCATATTCCTTTGAGGAATTTCTTGAACGAGCCACGGCCTTCCATGGAAATCCAGCACCGGGCCTGGTAATAGGCGGATACATGGTAGAAGTGGCCAAGAGTCGCCTATCCGAGGGAACCATCTTCGACGCCGTGGTGGAGACCCCGAAATGCCTCCCCGATGCTGTTCAGTTGCTTACCCCATGCAGTGCCGGTAACGGCTGGATGAAGGTCATCAACTGGGGTCTTTACGCCCTCACCCTCTACGATAAGTACACCGGCAAGGGGGTCAGGGTCTGGTTAGACCCTGCCCGACTGGAGGCGTGGCCGGAAATAAGGGCGTGGTATCTGAAACTGAAGCCAGCAAAGGAACAGGACAAGGACCGGCTCCTGGAGGAAATGCGCCGTGCCGGTGAAAGCGTCTTTGGTGTAAGACCTGTGAGGGTCAAAATAGAACGTCTTAAGAAGAAGAGTATGGGCACTATCGGGATCTGCCCGATCTGCAAGGAGGGATATCCTTCAAAGGATGGCAGGGTTTGCAGAAAGTGCCAGGGAGAGTCCCTTTATATGGAAATGGAATCATAACTCCTAAACCGGATAAACCGGAATTGCGAATTGCGAAATTG
>JAUUVE010000165.1 GCA_030589715.1 Desulfobacteraceae bacterium
GGTCGTGGGACTCAACGATCACCCTGCTTATCTTCCCTGTAACCTTATCCCTCTTTTCCTGCATGGTACGACCATCCAGGATATCACCGACTTTGACAGTGCCCGGGACCTCAGTGATTATTGGTATGGTAAAGGGGTCCCATTCAACCAGGACCTGATTGGATTCTACCCTCTCACCATCGCGAACTCTTAAGGTAGCACCGAATAGTATAGGGTATCGCTCTACCTCCCTTCCTCCCTTGCCCAGGATGGCCATCTCACCGTTACGGCTCATGACCACGAGATTTCCCTCTTCGTTTTCCACTGTCTTAAGGTCGACAAACCTGACCTTCCCTGAGTTTCTGGGCTGAATTGTCGTCTGCTCCACCCGTTGACTTGCAACACCACCGATATGGAATGTCCTCATGGTGAGCTGGGTACCGGGTTCCCCAATAGATTGGGCAGCAATGATACCGACGGCCTCGCCAATATTGACCTCATGGCCATGGCCCAGGTCCCTGCCATAGCATTTACTGCAAACACCGTGCTTGGCCTGGCATGTCAATGCGGACCTAATCATGACCTTCTCTAGTCCGGCATCCTCAATTTCCTTTACCTTCTTTTCGTTAATCTCCTCATTTGCCCTCACCAAGAGCTCTCCTGTGACCGAGTCATGGATATCCTGAAGGGCTATCCTGCCCAGGACCCTCTCTCCGACCCTTTCAAGGATCTCTCCTCCTTCCACAAGCGCCTCCACCCAAATCCCATCCATCGTGCCGCAGTCCTCTTTAGAGATGATCGCATCCTGCGCCACATCAACCAATCTTCTGGTCAGATAACCTGAGTTGGCGGTCTTCAGGGCGGTATCGGCCAAGCCCTTCCGGGCTCCATGGGTGGAAATAAAATATTGCAAAACGTTTAGGCCTTCCCTGAAGTTGGAGGTAATGGGGGTCTCGATGATCTCTCCGGATGGTTTGGCCATCAACCCTCTCATACCAGCCAACTGCCTCATTTGATCTTTGCTTCCCCTACCCCCCGCGTCGGACATCATGTGGATTGGGTTGTAGCTACTAACCTCAACCTTCTCATTTTTCGGCCCCACAACCTTTTCTACTGCCATTTCTCTCATCATCTCTGATGCCACATCCTCCGTGGCCTGTGCCCAGATATCTACAACCTTGTTGTATTTTTCTCCGTCAGTAATGAGCCCGCCAACGTACTGATTATCGATCTTTCTCACCCCCCTTTCGGCACTCTCGATGATCTTTTCTTTGTTAGACGGAATCACCATATCTTTCATGGAGATGGATATTCCTGACCGGGTTGCGTATTTGTAGCCAACATCTTTTAGTCTGTCCGCAAAAATGACCGTGGCCTTGATGCCTGCCCTGCGATAAGACTCGTTGATCAGGGATCTCAGCTCCTTTTTCGTCAAGAGCTTATTGATAAGTGAAAAAGGGAGCGATTCGGGCAGAATCTCATGGAGGAGCACGCGACCCGTACTGGTCTCCTGAAGCTTCCCCTCAATCCTGACCTTGATCAATGCGTGCAAATCCAGCTCACCCGCATCATATGCAATTCCGACCTCTTGTGGGTTGGAGAAGAGCTTGCCTTCGCCCTTTACGAAGGGCCGCTCCATGGTCATATAGTAAAGCCCCAAAACAATATCCTGGCTGGGGACAATAATTGGGTCTCCGTTAGCAGGAGACAAAATGTTATTGGTGGACATCATCAGGACCCTGGCCTCAATCTGTGCCTCGATGGACAACGGTACATGGACTGCCATCTGGTCCCCATCAAAATCCGCGTTAAAGGCGGTACACACCAAAGGGTGGAGTTGAATGGCCTTCCCTTCAATCAGGATAGGCTCAAAGGCTTGAATCCCTAAGCGGTGGAGGGTGGGTGCCCTGTTCAACAAAACGCAATATTCCTTGACCACTTCATCTAGGGCATCCCAGACCTCCGGCAGTTCTCTCTCTACCATTTTCTTGGCACTCTTGATGGTAGTGACCAATCCCTTTTCATCAAGCTTGTTGTAGATAAACGGCTTAAAGAGCTCTATGGCCATTTTCTTGGGGAGCCCGCACTGATGCAAACGAAGGTCAGGGCCAACCACTATGACCGAACGGCCGGAATAATCCACTCTTTTCCCAAGGAGATTTTGCCGAAATCTTCCCTGTTTACCCTTCAGCATGTCGCTAAGGGACTTGAACGGCCTCTTATTTGCCCCGGTGACAACATTGCCCCTTCTCCCATTATCAAACAGGACATCCACTGCCTCCTGGAGCATCCTTTTTTCGTTTCTCACTATGATATCGGGGGCGCTCAGGTCCAAGAGCCTTTTCAGCCTGTTATTCCGGTTGATCACCCTCCGATAAAGGTCATTCAAGTCGGATGTTGCAAATCTTCCTCCGTCAAGGGGAACAAGCGGCCTGAGGTCTGGTGGCAATACAGGGATAGCATTTAATATTGTCCATTCCGGTCGATTCTTTGAATTCCTAAAGTCATCAATAATCTTCAGTCGCTTGGTCAGCTTTTTCCGTTTTGCCTCCGACCTGGTCTCCAACATCTCGACTCTGAGGGTTTCGGAAAGTTTGTCTAAATTCAGGCTTTTTAGCATGGCCTGAATCGCTTCCGCCCCAATACCCGCCTCAAATCGATCCCTGTAATCCTCCCTTGCCTGTTGCAGCTGTTCATCAGTCAGTAAGGCCCCTTTCCTAAGCTGAGGATCCGTGACATCGCCGGGGTCGATAACGATATAAGCTTCAAAGTAAAGAACCCGTTCCAACTCCTTCAAGGTCAAATCCAGGAGATTGCCCACCTTGGAAGGAAGACACTTCAAAAACCAAATATGTGCCACAGGGGCAGCCAGCTTGATATGCCCCATCCGTTCTCGGCGAACCTTGCTTTGGATCACCTCCACTCCGCACTTCTCGCACACGATGCCCCTGTGTTTCATTCGCTTATACTTACCACAGTTGCATTCATAGTCCTTGATAGGGCCAAATATCTTCGAACAGAAGAGACCATCTCTTTCTGGCTTAAAGGTCCTATAATTGATGGTCTCTGGTTTCTTTACCTCACCGAAAGACCACTCTTGGATCTTTGCTGGCGAGGCCAAAGAAATTCTCACCGCATTAAAGCTCGATGGATCCTTGGGCTTTGCAAAAAAACTGTATAGTTCTTCCAACGCCTCTCTCCTTTGTCAGTTACCCTAGATTTGATAGTCTCGTAAAAAGTCGAAAAGCTCATTATGTGGGTAATGCCCCGACGTCAAACTTATGAAAATAATTCACAATACCTAAACTCCTAAATTCGCAATTGCCCGTAAAAAGGACTCTTTACGGGCGTATCAAATTTTACTATCCTCAAAAAGCTGAATCTCCAGTCCTAGGCTCTGCAGTTCTTTCATGAGCACCTTAAAGGACTCGGGGAGTCCAGCCTCAAGGACATTATTGCCTTTGACTATCCTTTCATACATCCGGGTCCTCCCGGCCACATCATCCGATTTGACTGTCAAAAATTCTTGGAGTGTATAGGCGGCGCCATATGCCTCCATGGCCCATACCTCCATTTCTCCTAATCTCTGGCCACCGAACTGGGCCTTCCCACCAAGAGGCTGCTGAGTCACAAGGGAATATGGCCCGATAGAACGCGCATGCAGTTTATCATCCACCAGGTGGTGAAGTTTCATTATATACATAATGCCAACAGTGATCTCCTGGTCAAAAGGTTCCCCTGTCCTGCCATCGTAAAGAGTAGTCTGTCCCGTTACGGATAACCCTGCCTCCTTCAGGCACTTCTTTATCTCATCCTCCTCAGCACCATCAAAGACAGGTGAGGCCATGGGGACCCCGTCCTTGAGCAGACGCGCCTTCCCGATAAGCTCTTTATCGGACAAATCCCAAAAGAATTTATTATACTCTTGCTTATGAAAAATGGGCTTTAACTTGCGTCTCAGTTCATCGGCACTGTTCATTTTATCCAGGAGCTTCCCAATCTGTTTGCCCAATTCACTCGAAGCCCACCCCAAATGGGTCTCCAGGACCTGTCCCGCATTCATCCTTGACGGAACGCCTAAAGGATTCAGGATGATATCCACTGCAGTCCCATCAGCAAAATAGGGCATATCTTCAACCGGGAGGACTCTTGACAAGACCCCCTTGTTCCCATGACGACCGGCCATCTTGTCGCCCACGGAAAGTTTACGTTTTACTGCCACATATACCTTCACCATCTTGATGACGCCGGGGGCCAAGTCGTCGCCAACACTCAATCTCTCTATCTTATCTTCAAAAAGCTTGCCTATACGGGTCATCTTGTCGGAGAAATTCTCAAGGATTGACTCTATCCGTTCGATCTCATTCATGGCCGCCATTATATCGGCACCGCCCCAGGCCTCAATTTCAACATTCTCTATGTCCTTTGGCTTTATCGTCCTCCTTGCCTGTACGAGCAGTTCTCCAGTCCCCCTGTCATGCAGATCTGTCTTTAGCATTTTGCCAACCAAGATATCCTTCAGCTTCTCCCTTGCGCTCCTCGTGATGACTTCCTCCTCATCTCGTAGATCCTTTTCAAGCCGTGAGGTTGCCTCGGCCTCAATGTCGAGGCTTCGCTGGTCCTTGTCAACGCCTCTCCTGGAGAACACCTTGACATCTATCACGATTCCCTGAACCCCGGGACGAGCTCTCAGGGAGGTATCCTTGACTTCACCAGCCTTGTCTCCAAATATGGCCCTGAGTAGCTTCTCCTCAGGGGATAGCTGAGTCTCCCCCTTTGGCGTTATCTTTCCAACCATAATATCGCTTGGTTTGATCTTTGCACCTATCTTGATAATCCCACTTTCGTCTAAATTCTTTAGGGCCTCCTCCCCCACATTAGGAATATCCCGAGTGATTTCTTCAGGACCCAGCTTTGTATCCCGGGATACCACCTCAAATTCCTCTATGTGGATCGAGGTATAAATATCCTCCTTCACCACCCTTTCACTTATGAGCATGGAGTCTTCAAAGTTATATCCACCCCATGACATAAATGCCACCATCACATTCTGTCCCAAGGCAAGCTCGCCAAGTTCGGAGGCTGGACCATCGGCAATAATTTGCCCTTTCTTGATGATGTCCCCTTTTTCTACAATGGGCTTCTGAGTGTAGCAGCTGTTCTGATTAGATCTCTTGAAGTTCACTAATTTGTAGATTTCAACCTCCGGTTCATCATCCGATCCAGGGCTGGACCTGATAACTATTCGTGAGCCATCTACATCCTCAACCACGCCATCCCTTTTGGCAATAACGGAAACACCTGAATCGCGAGAGACCACGCCCTCTATTCCTGTCCCTACTAAAGGCGCCTTAGCCGTCAAGAGGGGAACGGCCTGACGCTGCATATTTGATCCCATCAGAGCCCTATTGGCATCGTCATGTTCTAGAAAGGGGATCAGGGAGGCAGAAATGCTCACAAGCTGATCTGGCGACACATCCATGTACTTGACATCCTTGACAGGGATCTTCCCGGCTTCCCCCTTTACTCTCACTGCTGCATCTTGTCTTATAAACCGTCCGCTCTTATCCAGGGGGGCATTGGCCTGCGCAATAGGATAATCCTTTTCATCAAGGGCAGACAGGTATTCAATCTTCTTGGTTGCCCTCCCATTCTCCACCTGCCGGTAAGGTGTCTCGATAAACCCGTATTCATTTACCCTTGCATA
>JAUUVE010000030.1 GCA_030589715.1 Desulfobacteraceae bacterium
CATGTCGATCTTTATGCTCCAGGGTTTGTTGGTGGGACTGATAGGGACAATGGCAGGGCTTGCGTCGGGATTAGGGATTTGTCATCTACTTGCAAAATACAAATTTATCAGCCTGCCAGCGGATGTCTATTATATTTCAACGCTCCCGGTACGAGTCGAATTTATAGATGTCTGGCTCGTTGCCTTAGCAGCATTGTTCATTTCCTTCATTGCAACCTTATACCCCTCTTGGTATGGATCGAGGTTGGACCCGGTGGAGGCAATAAGGTATGAATGAAAATGGCCGGGGAGAGATGCTGAGTCTCCAAGATATCCACAAATCTTTTGCTCACCACGGGAGCTTTATTGAGGTATTAAGGGGGGTCGATCTGGTCATGAACCCCGGTGATACCTTGGCCATTATGGGAGCGTCGGGGGTGGGAAAATCCACCTTGCTCAACATCATGGGGAGCCTGGAACCTCCCACGCAGGGCACTGTCAGATTCGGGGGCCAGGATCTTTATGCGATGACCGAGACGAGACTCACCCGTTTCAGGAACAGGGAAATAGGTTTTGTCTTTCAGTTCCATCACCTCCTCCCCGAATTTAATGCGTTAGAGAATACCATGATGCCTGCTCTGATTGCACGCTATCCCAGAAAAAAGGCCATTGAGATGGCGAAGGAAGTCCTGGAGAAGGTGGGGCTTGAGATGCGTATGACTCACCGTGCGGGCGAGCTTTCAGGGGGGGAGCAACAGCGGGTGGCCGTCGCCCGTTCACTTATCATGAGGCCCAGATTGATATTGGCAGATGAACCCACAGGGAATCTTGATTGGTCGACGGGCGAAGGTGTTGCCGATCTACTTCTTAAGCTCAACAGCGAGGAAGGGGGGGCCATGGTTATAGCTACACACAACCATAGACTGGCAGAAAAGATGTCCGAGCAGATGGAGATACTGGATGGAAGGCTGCGACAGAGGTAACATGAGGGGCAATACTTGCTCGAGTTACACCCTGAACAGATTGGGTTGGACCTGTCTGCTGATAGTATTGTTTGTGAGTGTATTGGGTTTCCTGACACCAAAGGAGTTGGTGGCTGAAGAGAGAGGAAAGGTGGCGGTACTGCCCTTTAGGGTTCATGCCTCGAAAGTCCTTGATCATCTTCGAACCGGTTTGCAAGAAATGTTGACCCTCCGCCTGGGAAAATTGGGTTTTTATATGATCAGCCCCAAGGTGATCAACAAACATCCCCTGGCATTCTTGTCGGTCCCTGAAGTGAAGGATCTCTTAAGATTGGGCAAAGAGCTTCGCGCTGACTGGGTGATTTCCGGGAGCCTCACCCAGATCGGAGACAAGGCCAGTCTTGATATAAAGGTGGTTGATGTGTCAGGAAGCAGGCCACCTTTTTTTATCTTCATGGTAGCGGAAGATGTTGATCTGTTGGCCGATACGGTCAAGCGAGTTGCTGTGAGCATCGATCATAAGATCACGGGAGTGGTCCAGATCGACTCGATTCACGTCAGGGGCAACCAGCGCGTAGAGAAAGATGCTATCCTGGCCGTGGTGAGGTCTAGCACTGGGGAAAGGCTTGACCTTGATATGCTCGATAAGGACCTTAGGGACATCTATAAGATGGGTTTCTTTAAGGATGTCAAGATGGAGACCGAAGACGGTCCGAAAGGGAAAATAGTTACCTTTATCGTAACTGAGAAACCCTCTATAGGGAAGATCGTATTTAAGGGAAATAAAGAGGTGGATGATGATGACCTCAAGAAGGAAGTGGGGATAAGCCTCTATTCCATCCTGGACTACAATGAAATAAAGCAAAGCATAAACAGACTGAAAGAGTTCTACCGGCAAAAGGGATACTATAATGTAGAAATAAAGGAGGAGACCGAACCCCTCCCCGATAACCAGGTCCTGTTAGGATATGACATCGACGAACATGAAAAGGTATACATAAAGAAGGTCCAATTCGTTGGAAACACTGATTTCGATGACGATGAACTCAAAGACGTGATGGAGACAAGGGAAAAGTGGTTTCTTTCATGGATCACCAAGAGGGGTCTTCTGGATAAAAAGATGCTGGAGTTCGATATCCACAAGTTGACCTCTTTCTACCATAATCATGGCTTCATCAAGGCGAAGGTGGGTGAACCAAAGGTCACCTATGATGATAAGCTAGACGGCCTGGTGGTAACCATCGAGATCGATGAAGGACCCAAGTATGGGATCGGCAAGGTATCCGTCGAAGGGGAAATGATAGAGCCTGCTGATAAGCTCTTGAAAAAGGTTCAGATCGGAAAGGAAAAGATCTTTAATCGAGAGATTGTGCGGAAAGATGTCTTGGCGCTCAGAGATGTTTACGCAGATAGGGGTTATGCCTTTGCAGATGTAACGCCCATAATAAAGGAGGGGAAAGAGGCCCACCTGGCAGACATTACCTACAAGATCTCTAAAGGAAAAAAGGTTCGCTTTGAAAGGATCAATATTACGGGCAACAGGAGGACAAGGGATAAGGTTATCCGGCGTGAGTTGAAGGTAATTGAAGGAGAATATTTCAGCGCGAAGGGCCTGAAACAAAGCACAGAAAATCTCAATCGCCTGGGTTTTTTCGAAGATGTGGAGATCAAGACAAAGAAGGGGAGCAGTGATGACTTGATGATCCTGGATGTTAACATAAAGGAGAGGGCCACACGTACATTCAGTGTTGGTGCAGGGTATAGTTCGGCCTATTCGGCCTTTGTTATGTTTCAAATTGCCGATAACAATTTTTTGGGGTATGGCCAAAAGCTGCAGGCCACCGCCAGGATTGGGGCGAAGGCAACGGAGTATGATATAAAGTTTGTTGAGCCATGGCTCTTTGATAGGCCCCTGTCCCTGGGCCTTGATGCCTATAAGTGGAGCCAGGAGTATAGCGATTATAGTCGAGACAGTCTTGGCGGGGCTGTCAACCTGGGATTCCCCACAGGTATCGATGAGTATACCAGGGGCTCGGTAATGTATGATTATGACGATGCAAATATCTCTGACATCTCGCCGGATGCCTCCCAGGTGCTTAAGGACATGGAAGGTCGCAATGTGACCAGTAGTATGACTTTTCGCTTGAGACGGGACAGCAAGGACAGGCTATGGAATACCACCAAAGGATCCGTCAACAGTCTATCCTTTCAATATGCGGGAGGAATCCTGCAAGGGGATGAGTATTTCAACAAATATCGTGCCAAATCTACCTGGTTTTTCCCGTTTTTTTGGGACACGGTTTTTTTGGTACGTGGACAGTGGGGCTATGTCCAAAAGAGGTCCGGGGGGGATTTGTCCGTCTATCAGAAATTCTTCCTGGGTGGAATCAATACCGTACGTGGTTTTGATTATATGAGCATTTCTCCCGTCGATGAAAACGGTAATAGGATAGGCGGTGAAAAGATGATGGCTTACACCGCCGAATTTCGGTTTCCCCTGCTCAAGGAACAGGGGTTGGTCGGCATTGTGTTTTTTGATACCGGTAATGTATTTTCAAAGGACGAGAGCTGGAGCTTTAGCGGTATCAAGAAGTCGGCCGGTGCAGGCATCAGATGGTATTCCCCGATTGGGCCTCTCCGTCTCGAATATGGGAGGGTCATAGGCCGTAAGGTGGGTGAATCAGCAGGAAGATGGGAATTCAGTGTTGGAGGGTTGCTCGATTAGGGATTAATGTTACACTATCAGCATTCCCAAATGTCGTGCTAGAAATGAATTGCTGGATGGCGCCTCGTTATGAAATTTATATCTTTTTGTGGTAGAATGGTCTTCGACGAATTAATTCTTTGCTCCGGCTTGTCCGGGTTAGGGGGTAAGATATGAAGTTGTATCGTTTCATCCTGCTGGGAATTTTGTTGATCTTTTGTTTTCAAAACCAGGCCATCGCAGAAGATAGAATAAGGATTGGCGTCTTGGATATGGAGAGACTTCAACGGACATCCAGCTCATTTCAGAAGATAAGGGAGAAACTGAAGAAGAGATTTGATATGCTGAAAAAGAAATTGCAGGCTGAAGAGGAGGGGATACTCAAGCTCGAGGAGGAGTTGAGGAAACAGAGCATGATGTTGAGCCTTGACGCCAAAGAAGACAAACAGAAGGAGCTGGAGAAAAAGAGAAGACATTATAAATATATCTATGGTGAAGTCACCCAGGAGATGAAAGACTCTGAGATTGAGGCCACTAGAAAGGTTGTAAGAGAGATAGAGAAGGTAGTTGAAACGATGGCGAAAAGAGACGGGTACACATTAATCCTTGAGCAAGGGGCTGTGGGGCTCATCTATTATAACGATGCCATAGACATAACAGATCAGGTGACAAAGGCATACGACCAAATGAAGCAAAAGGAGGATTAGCGGTTGGAACTATCTCTTAGAGAAATCGCCCAGTTTGTTGATGGGAGGGTGATTGGAGATGAAGGTATAATGATTGCAGGGGTCAACAGCCTGGATGGTGCGGGCCCGGGAGAGATCTCCTTTTTTGCTGACCGGCGATACAAGGAGGGCCTCAAAAAGACCAAGGCATCTGCAGTGTTTGTCCCAATTGAAGATCCATCTTTCAAAAGACATCAGGTGGTGGTTTCCAATCCCGAGTTGGCCTATGCCAAGGTGGCCGGGCTTTTCGCTCCCCCTGTGCCTAGGTATCCTGGCCTCAGCGAAGGGGCCATCATCCATGAGAGTAGTGAGATAGGGGAGAATGTTTCCATCTATCCTTGGGTGTACATTGGGAAAGATGCCGTTATAGGGGAAGGGGCCGTCCTCTTTCCAGGTGTCTTCATTGGCCATAGAGTCAGGATTGGAAAGGAGACCTTGATTTACCCCAACGTCACAATCTTGCACGACTGTCTGATCGGAGACAAGGTAATCATCCATGCAGGCAGTGTTATAGGCAGCGATGGATTCGGTTATGTGCGGGATGGTTCCACTTCTGTGAAGATTCCCCAGACAGGTATCGTACAGATTGATGACCACGTGGAGGTAGGGGCCAATAGTTGCATTGATAGGGCTGCCTTGGGCAAGACATGGATAGGGAGGGGTACAAAGCTGGATAACCTGGTACAGGTAGGACACAACGTGGTAATCGGAGAAGATTCAATAGTGGTAGCACAGGCGGGGATCTCGGGCAGTGTCAATATTGGCCGCGAGGTCATCATGGGGGGGCAAGTCGGTATTGCCGATCATCTGGAGATTGGGGAGAGGGCCATGATTGCGCCACAGGCGGGTGTGGCAAAATCCATTCCTCCTGGAGGCGTGGTCTCAGGGACTCCGGCAATACCGCATAGGCTTTATCTGAGGGCCGCTAGCCTTATGTCGCGGCTGCCCCAGCTAAATGAGCGTCTGAGGGACCTCGAAAAGAGGATGGAAAGACAGGAGAAGGAGAACCTGGGAAAGCAGGAACAATCATGAAACTGCCTTTAACATATCAAGACATCATAAGGATACTCCCCCACCGCTACCCCTTCCTTCTGGTTGACATGGTAACTGAGCTCGAACTGGGAAAGAGGGTGGTTGGCATCAAGAATGTGACCTCAAATGAACCCTTTTTTCAGGGACATTTTCCCGGCAACCCCATCATGCCGGGGGTTCTCATCATCGAGGCTATGGCCCAGGTGGGAGGTATCCTGGCACGGTTGTCAATTGGTGGGGTGACGGAAAAGGAGAAGGAAGATCGAGTCTTCTTCGTATCCATGGATAAGGTGAAATTTCGGAGGCCTGTGGTCCCGGGAAATCAGCTCAGATTCGAAGTTGAGCCCTTAAGGGCCGGTTCCAGGGTGTGGAAGATGGCTGGAAAGGCCTTTGTCGACGGCGATTTGGTGGCTGAAGCTGAACTTGTGGCTACAATCGGATAAGGTGCAGTCAAAGGCAGGGAGTTTATGGGGGAGCAGAGGCCTGTAATGATTCATAGCTCAGCAGTGATCAGCCCACAGGCTGACCTATCTCCCGGTGTCAAGGTCGGCCCTTACAGTACCATCGGAGATCATGTCAGCATCGGGCGTGATTCGGAGATCGGGCCCCATGTGGTCATTGAGGGTCACACACAGATTGGGGAAAGGAATATAATTTATCCCTTTTCATCCATAGGCACACCACCCCAGGATGTGGGTTATGGGGGGGAAGATACCCGTCTCATAATGGGAGATGATAATGTTGTCCGTGAGTATGTCACAATAAACCGCGCAACAACCAAGGAGGAATGGAAGACAGTAATAGGCAGTCACACCTATTTGATGGCATATTCACATGTGGCCCATGACTGCCTCTTGGACGATAATGTTATCATGACAAATGGGGCCACCCTTGGCGGACACGTGACAATAGGAGAGTATGCGATCCTGGGTGCCTTCTTGGCCGTTCAACAGTTTGTCAGGATAGGGACGTATGCCTTCCTTGGGGCCAAATCAGGGATTGACAGGGATGTGCCGCCTTTCATGATAACCGCAGGCCCGAGGGCAAAGCTTTACGGCGTCAACCAGAAGGGGCTGATTCGAAGGGGATTTTCTCAAGAGACCATAGACCTACTCAAGAGGGCTTACAGTATCATTTGGCGGGAGAACAAGAGGTTTGATGAGGGGATAAGACAGGCCAGGGAGGAGCTTGAGCCTTTGCCCGAACTGGAGATGCTACTAAACTTTCTTAGCGGTTCAAAGATGGGAGTACTCAGATAGGGGATTGGTTGGCCAGAAGTACCTAAAGTGAGCTAAAGTGTCTAAAGTTAGAGCTGAGGGACGATTGGGAAGGACAAACCCTGAAAAGGCCGAGGTTATTGGCCTGATTGCCGGTGGCGGTCAGTTTCCGCTCATGGTTGCACAGGCCGCAAGGAAACGGGGGTTACGTGTGGTGGCGGTGGCACATCTTGAGGAGACCGATGCATCACTCTCAGAGGAGGTCGACCATCTCGTCTGGATAAGACTTGGTCAGTTGGGCCAACTGATAAAGGCATTCAAGAAAAATGGAGTCCGAAATGCCCTTATGGCGGGGGCAATTAGAAAGAGGAGAATGTTTGAAATCAGGCCCGATCTAAAGGGACTTTCGGTCGTGTCAAAGCTGGCTATCTTTCATGACGATGATATCTTGAGGGCCGTGGCCAGGGAACTGGCCAATGAGGGAATAGAGATCGTCAGTTCTACATCCTATTTACCTGAAGTATTGGCACCCCCTGGGTGCTTTACCAAGAGAAGACCCACCAGGGCAGAGAAGCAGGACATCCAATTCGGGTGGAAGGTGGCAAAGGAACTGGGTGGGTTGGATATTGGCCAGTGCGTGGTGCTAAGGAAAAAGACGGTCTTGGCAGTTGAGGCAATTGAGGGTACGGATGAGACCATTTTGAGGGGAGGGGGGCTGGCAAAGGAAAAGGCCGTTGTGGTCAAGGTCAGCAAACCCGGACAGGATCTCCGTTTTGATGTCCCCTCAGTTGGTCTTGAGACGCTAAAGGTGATGTCTCGGGTGAAGGCGTCGGTCCTTGCCATTGAGGCAGAAAAGAGCTTGCTGTTTGACAAGTCAGAGATGATAGAATATGCGGATAGGGCTGGCATTACCATTGTATCTTATAAAGAAGCTGATGGCAGATTGCTGACGTGAAGCAGGATAGATTAAGGGTTGCTGTAATAGGGGTTGGTCACCTCGGGGAATACCATGTGCAGAAATATAAGGCCATTCCCAATGTGGAACTGGTGGGCGTGGTAGACACCAATCCCGAACGGTTGGAAGAGATAGCGCGGCATTACAATATTAAGGGTTATGGGGGCCACCACGAGATCCTTGATATTGTGGATGCAGTCACTCTTTCAGTGCCCACGGAGAAACATTTTGAAGTGGCCAAAGATGTCCTGTCTAAGGGTGTGCATCTTCTTATTGAAAAACCGATCACATACAGGCTTGAGCCAGCAGACACCTTGATAAGCATGGCTCAAGAAAGGGATTTGGTCCTCCAGGTGGGGCTTGTCGAGCGCTTCAATCCTGCTGTGGTCAAGATGAAATCCTTACTGAACAGGCCCATATTTATTGAGGCCCATCGGATGAATCTTTTTACCGTCCGAGGCACAGATGTGGACGTGGTCCTAGACCTGATGATCCACGATCTAGACATCATCCTAAGTGCTGTGAAATCGGAGGTCAAAGAAGTCCATGCTGTAGGGATGTCAGTAATTACTGATAAGACCGACATAGCCAATGTCAGGATTATCTTTGAAAATGGGACCGCAGCCAATCTGACCGCAAGCCGGGTTTCAGGTAAGATGCTGAGGAAGATTCGCGTATTTCAGCCGGACGCCTATATGTCTGCTGATTGTGGAAAACGACAACTCACAGTGATCCGGCTTGATAACGAGAAAAGGGATTCCAATAATTTTCCTAGAGTCACCACCAGCAAAGAAAAACACCCCGATAGCGACCCTTTGGCTGATCAAATATCTTCCTTTGTCAATGCCGTCATCAATGGGTCAGAGCCGGAAGTAAGTGGGCAAGATGGGAGAAACGCCCTCAGGATTGCCCTCCGCATCATAGACCAGATCGAGAGAGGCTGTAAGAATTCTAAGGCGCTCTAGTTCCAAAGATTCCAAATTGGCAGTGATTGTTGCCGGTGAGGCATCAGCCGATTTGCATGGCTCAAATCTGGTGAGGGCAATAAAGCGCTCTGATCCCGGCATTATCTTCTGCGGAATTGGAGGAAAAAGGATGAAGCGGGCCGGGGTCAGGATCTTGGTGCCTTCCTCTGAAATGGCCGTGGTTGGGGTGACTGAGGCCTTGGTCAGGCTCCGCACCATTGCCAAGGCTAGAAGGAAACTCAAATCCGTATTGAAAAACCAGAGTCCCGATCTCCTTATCCTACTAGACTACCCTGAGTTCAACCTGAATTTGGCCAAGATGGCGAACCGTTTTCGAGTCCCTGTCTTGTATTATATCAGTCCGCAGGTCTGGGCGTGGCGAAGAGGAAGGGTAAAAAAAATAGCAAGGCGTGTGGATCGTATGGCAGTCATTTTGCCCTTTGAGGAGTCCTTTTACAGGGAGAGAGGGATGAAGGTGGACTATGTGGGCCACCCACTCATGGATGCATTTGAAGTCGTAAGTTCTGAACCCATCCTTTGGTCTATCAACAATCGAAAACCCCCGCTCCGCAATCCCGTAATAGGGCTCCTTCCAGGCAGTCGGAGGGAGGAGATCCAGAACCTTCTCCCTGCGATGGTCAAATCGGCAGAGATTCTTATGAGGCGATATGGCGGTATTCGATGCCTATTGCCCTTGGCCGAGACCATTGATATTGAGTTTGTCAAATCCTTTATTGACAAGTCATTGGTGGAGATCGAAATCGTCCAGGGAGATATCTACAAGGTCTTGAGCCTCTGCCACGCGGCCATGGTAACCTCGGGTACTGCTACTCTGGAAACAGCCATCATGGGGGTTCCAATGGTCATTGTCTATAAGGTTTCTCTCATCTCATCCTGGGTGGCTAAGATGGTTATCAAGGTACCCTATATAGGGTTGGTGAACCTCGTGGCAGGGGAAAAGGTGGTTCCGGAATTGCACCAACATGAAGTATTGCCTGACAGGCTTGCGAATGAAGTCTTGAAAATTCTGGAGGATGACGAGCTCAGGGAGAATATGATAAAAAACCTGATGCGAGTGAAAGAGAGCCTTGGGGGGGGTGGCGCATCACAGAGGACGGCCGAGTTGGCCCTGGGAATGATGAGGTGAGGAGCTATGGCCAGGACCATCTTAGTGGTAGATGACGAAGCCAGTATCCTTCAGTCCCTTGAGGGGATCCTTTCGGATGAAGGTTTTGAGACTATCAGTGTAAAGAGCGGCACTGAGGCATTGAATAAGATCGAAGAGGTAATGCCAGATCTGGTCTTGCTGGATATATGGATGCCTGGTATGGATGGAATTGAGACCCTTTCAAAGATTAGAGAGGCCTATCCGCGTGTCCAGGTGGTCATGATGTCCGGGCATGGAAGCATAGAGACGGCCGTAAAGGCGACAAAGATAGGGGCCTATGATTTCATTGAAAAGCCCCTTTCTCTTGAGACACTCCTTCTCTCTATCAATAACGCTCTTGATTACTACAGGCTCGAGGAAGAGGTAAGCCTCCTAAAACAAAAAGACAAGGAGAAATACAATATAACCGGTAACAGTAAGGCGATCATTGAAATGAAGGATCAAATCAGGATCGTAGCCCCTACCAATGCGTGGATCCTCATTTCAGGGGAGAACGGTACCGGAAAAGAGCTGGTAGCCCATACAATACACAGATTAAGTAAGCGGGGTCACAAGCCGCTGGTTGAGGTGAACTGTGCTGCAATCCCGGAAGACTTGATCGAAAGCGAGCTCTTCGGGCATGAAAAAGGCGCCTTTACCGGGGCGTCAACCATGAGGAGGGGAAAATTTGATTTGGCCCATGAGGGGACCATCTTTTTGGATGAGATAGGGGATATGAGCCTTAAGGCCCAGTCCAAGACCCTCAGGATATTGCAGGAACAGAAATTTGAACGGGTGGGAGGTACAAAGACCATCCATGTGGACGTGAGGGTAATAGCGGCCACCAACAAGGATTTGGAGGCAGAGATAGAAAGGGGGACCTTCAGAGATGATCTATACTATCGGCTAAATGTCATACCCATAAAGGTGCCGCCCCTCAGGATGCGGGCAGATGACATCCCGGAGCTAGTGAATGAATTCGTAAAGGAGTTTTCACTTAGTACCAACATTGAACCCAAGAAGTTCTCTCAAGAGGCCATAGAGATCTTGCAGAGACATGACTGGCCTGGAAATGTTCGAGAGCTCAAGAATCTGGTGGAAAGACTCATGATCATGGTACCGAACAGGGTGCTTAGTGCCCAAGATATCCCCCAGCCCTTTAACAAGTCATCTGATATTGGAAAGGGTTTTGGATCCGTCTTTATGCAGGAGTCATTTAAGGAGGCAAAGAGTAAATTTGAAAAGATCTTCATAGAAAGCAAACTAAGAGAGTTCAATGGGAACATCTCACAGACAGCCGAGGCCATTGGTATTGAACGGAGCAACCTTCACAAAAAGATCAAGACTTACGGGCTGGAAACGTTCAGGTCAAAGTGATTTGAATAGCGGGAGGCGTGTTCATCAGGAGAGCAAGCGAGTTGAGTTACCTGGAGCCTCCTCCTCCAGCACCTCCACCACCCCCCCATGGTCGTCCTCAGGACGATCGGCACGTGTGCTGAAGAGCTTTTGCAGGAAGTAGACCCTTTTCCCGGGTTTGATAGTGATTTCAATAGGACCTTTCTTTTCCCAAACATAGTCGGAGGAAACCACAAGCACATACCTTCCTGAGGGGATCGGAGTGGGGCTCAAAGGGGTAGTTCCGATGAAAAGCTTTCCCCCGGAACATATATCCTTGCGGGAGCTTATAAGTCCAAAAAAGGACCTGATCTCTTTTTGTGTGAAATTATCCTTCGGGCACAGATACAGGCTGACATTGGAGATGTTGCAATCTACCTCAAGGTACCCCTTCCCGCCGCTTTCTCCGGTGTCCCCAGATCCTTTCGGATGTGCCAGGGCCACCCCAAGAAGCAACACCCACAGGAATATGCCAACTATAGTAATGTTCTTATTGCTCATTTAGCAAAGATCCGTCTTGTGGAAAAAAAGATAAAAAAGATCGATGCAAACAGGAAATTGGCCAGGCCGAAAAGAACCGGCGTCAAGGCTAAGGCGACTAATAGAGATATGGTTGCAATAGCCATCATCGAATATGTAAGTTTGATACATAGGTGATCGGATAAGACGTACCGAATTGTCCTGCGATACTGCTTAACCTATTGATTAATAAAGTGAAAATAATAAGCAGATATTTTGATAAATGTAGATAAAAAGTGCTTGACGTTCTGGGTCATTTGGTGTATACTCCTTTCAACTCCTAACACCGAAAGGAGGATAAAATGACTGACATTGACAACTATCTGGAAATTAAGCGGGATTTGTTGCAAGCTCAGCTTAGGGTTGTTTATCGCC
>JAUUVE010000033.1 GCA_030589715.1 Desulfobacteraceae bacterium
AACCGCTCTTTGATTTCTGAATCACCAAGTTTGACATCTAACCTTCTCTCCGGGATATCTATCTCTATAATGTCCCCATCCCTTATCGCGCCAATCACCCCCCCATTTTAGGCGTCCATGTCAACCTGCCCTCCGCAGGGACCGGAAGTGGCCCCTGAAAATCTACCATCGGTAAGCAAGGCGCCCCTCCTAAGCCCGGCCCCCTTTATGACGTCGGTGGGGGTCAACATCTCGGGCATTCCCGGCCCACCTGCTGGTCCCTGGAAGGGTAGCACCACCACATCTCCTTCAGAGATCTTCTTTGCCTCAATTGCAGCAAGTAGATCTCTCTCTTGAAAAAAGACCTTTGCAGGTCCGGAGAGTACCAACATCCCTTTATCTAGGGCAGTCTGCTTTATCACTGCGCTGTTTGCAATATTTCCTTTCAGAACAGCGATACCGCCTTCGGAGTGATATGGGCTATCAAGGGGCCTGATCACGTTACCATCCAGTACTTCCCCTTCCTCTGCTATCTTCATTATTGATTTTTCCGATACTGTGGGAGAATCCTTTATCATATCCTTCAAGCGGTTAAGGACGGCCGGCACACCGCCTGCCTGGTCAATATCTGCCATCTCGCAGGGCCCTGACGGGATAATGGAGCACAGGTTTTGTGTTTCTCGCGAGATCTCGTCAAATAAATCTATTTCGATATCAATCTCCATTTCTCTGGCTATGGCCGGGATATGTAAGACCGTATTTGTTGAACCGCCCATGGCCATATCCACCCTTATGGCGTTCCTGAAGGCCTCAATTGTCATTATATCCCTTGGGGTGATGTTGCCCCTTACCAGTTCGACAATCCTTTTCCCCGACTCATAGGCCTGTCTTTTCTTGAGGGGGTCCACGGCCAGGGTAGTGGCACATCTTTGCAGGGACATTCCCAGTGCCTCGGTGACAACGGCCATTGTGTTTGCCGTATAAAGACCAACGCAGGATCCTGCTCCGCAGCACATGGAGGGGAGTAATTCCTCAGCCTCTTCGGCCTTCATCCTGCCACCCTTGACTTGGCCGACAAGCCCAAAGCCCTCAATGGGGTGGCATTTCTTTCCCCCTATGAGATTTGCCTTCATTGGGCCGCCCGTAAGGAGAATAGATGGCAGGTTGAGCCGGCCCGCTGCCATTAGCATGCCAGGGGTGATCTTATCGCAGTTGGTCACCCCAACCCACCCATCTAAGGAGTGTGACAGGGTCATAATTTCAATATTGTCGGCAACATGTTCTCTACTTGGAAGGCTCAGCCTCATTTCCACGAACATGGCAATGCCGTCACAAACACCGGGGACCCCCCACTCAAATGGGACTCCCCCTGCGTCTCGAACTCCTCTCTTTACCTCCCTGGTTAGCTCATTTAGGTGGATATGACCGGGAATGATATCGTTAAAGCTGTTTGCAACACCAATAAAGGGTTTGCCTGGCTCAAGGTCTTCTTTCTCCAGGCCTGCTGACATCAATAAGGCCCTGTGTGGCAAGGTCTCGATATTCCTCTTTAGTATGTCCGAACGCATAATCTAAGGTACCTCCGTACAGTCAAATTGCCCTTTCAATAATACCGCCACCAAACACCATATCGCCTGAATAAAGGACCACTGACTGTCCGGGGGTCACCGACATTTGCGGTTTGTTGAAGACTATCTTGGCCCTATTATCCTTGTGCGGAAATACGGTTGCATCGGCCTCCTTGTGTCTCAGGCGGATCTTTGCCCTTACCTGGTAGGGCCTATCGAGCCTCTCGATGGCTATCAGGCTCAGGTTTGCTGTTATAAGGCCATCCGAAAAGAGGTCTTCCCTTTCACTCACCACCACCCTGTTACCTTTTGCATCGATCTTGGTGACATAGAGCGGGCGCTGAGACGAAATGCCCAGTCCGCGGCGTTGGCCAACAGTATAGTGGATAATGCCCCGGTGTCTCCCAAGGATATTCCCATCTTCATCCACAATATCACCCTCTTTTGCCTCTTCATTGGCAAAAAGGGTAGAGTAGTCGCCCCCGACAATAAAGTCCTGGCTCTCTGGGCGTGTTGCCGTTTCAAGGCTTAAGGAACTGGCTATTTCCCTTATCCTCTTTTTTGTGTAGGCCCCTATAGGAAAGAGCGTTGATGAGAGTTGCTCGGGTGTGAGCGTATATAGGAAATAGGTCTGGTCCTTGGATAGGTCTACTGACCTCTTAAGGAGAAAACGGCCCTCTGATTCTACAATCTGCGCATAGTGGCCGGTTGCAAAGAGCTCAAAGTCGATCCCCGTCTGCCTTGCCTTTTCCAGGAGAAAACCAAACTTGAGCCGGTGGTTGCACACAATGCAGGGGTTTGGTGTCTTTCCCGCAAGGTATTCATTCCTGAAATATTCGATAACATATTTCCGGTATTCCTCTATCAGATCTATTATGTGAAACGGGATGCCGAGCCTCCTGCAGACAGAACCCGCCATATCCATATCCTCTTTTTCACCTGGTCCGTAGCAGGCATGTCTTGGGGACCCTTTCAAGGCCACAGAGCCATCAAATATCTTCATGGCGATACCCGTGACCTCATAACCCTTTTTCTTGAGGAGGGCGGCGGCTACCGAAGAGTCCACACCGCCACTAAGACCGACCGCAACCTTTGCCTTTTTTTTCCGCTTCATGCTTTTACTATGAGGATAGCAAGGCCATTACCTTACTTTTATGGGAGGTCCTTTTACAGGACCTGGTTCACTCTTCCCTGGACAGTCATGCAGATGCAGGTCCCCTGTTCCAGCCCTTCTAGTACCATTTAGCTCCGTGAGTGTCAAACTGGGGGGCTGGGTGGAGATAGTCGGGTTTGCCTTCTCGGTCCGTACTGCCCCGAGACGGACAAGCAATAGAGTAATTTGTTTACTCAACTCGTCGGTTTGTCAGTCTCACGCTTTGGCGGGATACGGGCCGGGGAGCGGGAACTGCGCTACAATTTAGGATAGGGGAGGGGGGATGTTTGGCTTTATGTAAAAGGAGCTGTCATATTATCTTGTGGGCATATTTTTTCTCTACTAATTGTATCACCTGCTCCACGGAGAGTCCTTTTTCCAGTTTTTTACGGATGAAACGCTTCTCCTCCAGAGCCCCTCGTGGCATGTCGCATTCGCATTCAATCAGCGGGAGTTCCCCGCAACCGTCACAGGCACATCTGAATTCCGAGGCAACGAGTAGTATCCGTCCTTTGAGGTCCTCATCAGCTCTTGCAGAAGTTTCTTGTATCCTCGCGGTGCTGCTGGGAGACTGATCCGGGAAAAAGGCAATCTTAATACCAAATCCTATGATAAAGGCAATACCGATGACAGCAACTATAATCCAATAGGATGGTTCTTTTCTGTTTCTATTTGTTGTCTTCCCTTTAGAAGGGGCTTTTCTCTTCTTGTTTCCCACAGTACGTTCTTCCCTCTTCTTCTGCCTACGGGCCAGGAGGCGTTGTGATCTCTTGATAGCACTTTACAAGCCTTGATCCAATCACACCGGCCAACCGCTTCATAACAGTCAGGCCCTCGGACGGATACTTTTCGAACAACCCCACTAGCAGATCACCGTCGATTCTTATTACCTTGCTCTCCTTCAGAGTCTTGGCACGGGCAGTGTAACGATTTGGCTCAACAAAGGCAGACCAACCAAACAACTGGCCTGGCTGGTTCACCGGAAAAGAGACCCTCTCTTGTCCCTGGATGCTGATGTCGATTTCTCCTTCTTCCAGGACATATAGGTAGTCCGCGAAATCTCCTTCTTCAAATAGCACATGTCCCGCAGGAAAGGTCTGTTCCTCAGCGTGTGATGCTATCTTATTTATGAAGTGTGAAGAAATCCCCTTGAATAGTTCCACCTCGTTGATAAACATGATATCTATCTCCTTTATCCTCTCTACATTAACTTCTTGACCTCCTCGATTAGCTCTGGGACGGCCTTGAAGAGATCAGCAACAATACCATAGTCTGCGACCTGGAAGATGGGGGCCTCCTCGTCCTTGTTGATTGCAACGATCACCTTTGAAGATTTCATGCCAGCCACGTGCTGAAGGGCGCCTGAGAGCCCCACGGCGATGTAGAGTTCGGGGGCAACGATCTTCCCGGTCTGTCCCACCTGGAAATCGTTGTGGATGAATCCCGCATCCACCGCAGCGCGGGTGGCGCCCACGGCGCCACCAAACAGCTCGGCCAGTTCTTCAATGATCTTAAAATTTTCGCCCGACTTGAGCCCCCGGCCCCCAGAAACAACTACTTGCGCATCAGGCAGATCGGGCCTCTCCGAAATAGATTTTTCAAAGTCATTGAACTCAATTCGCTCGAGCACCTCTGGTGGCGGGGGAACTTCAATCATCTCCACGGGGCTCTCCTGGGCCACTGCCTCAAACGGGTCAAATTCGGTCTGACGGACGGTAACCACCTCCACCTCGGTGGGGATCTGTACGGTGGAGTTCAGATTTCCCGCATACATGGGACGGACGTAATTCAGCTTATCGCCCTCGTAAGAGACGTCCATCACGTCGCTGGCCATACCGGCTTCGAGGTGTTGGGCGAGCCTTGGCAGGACATCTTTGCCCGTACTGGATGACGGGCTGACTACGACCTTATAGGAACCTTTCCGGACCACCTGTTCTATTATGGGCACCCAGCGTTCGGCCAGTGCCTGATCGAGCCCGGGGGCCTCGGCCAATATTACCCTCTGGGCGCCAAGACGGCTCAGATGTGGGGTCTGACCGCTGAGATCGTCCCCCAAGGCCATGATGGAGTAGGAGCCACCAATGAAAGAGCCCACCCGAGAGGCGAATGTGACGGCAGAGTTCGTCGACTTTTTGACCTGGCCGTCAAAGATCTGTGCGATGACGAGAATGTTATCCATGCCTATTTCCTTTCGTTAAAGAACCCTGGCTTCTTCCTTGAGTCTCTGAACAAGCTCTCCCACTGTATCAAGGATCACGCCACCACTGCGGGCCGGAGGCTGGGAAAAGGAAATCGTTTTAACCCTCTGAGTCGTATCCACACCCAGGTCCTCCAGCGTGTACCTATCCATGGGCTTCTTTTTGGCCTTCATGATCCCTGTAAGGGATGCATAGCGTGGACCGTCCCGATTAAGCTTGTCCGGCGGGATCATGTTATTATTGACGGCCTGAGGAGTCACGATGCGCACGTCCACAGAAATAACGGCCGGGAATTTCACGGTAACGGTCGCACAACCCCCATCCACCTCGCGGGTGACCGTGGCCCGGGAGAGGTCGGCCGGGGTCTCGATCCGCCCAGCAAATGTGGCTTGGGGCCAGCCGAGCATCCCCGCCAGGATCTGTGCCGTCTGATTGGAGTCGCCGTCCACGGCCTGTTTGCCCATGAGTACAAGATCGGGGGACTCCTTCTCGACCAGCTTTTTCAAGGCGCGCGCAACCACGCTCGCGTCGAGTTCGTGGTCGTCTCCCAAGACCAAGATGCCCCGGTCAGCCCCCATAGCAAGGCACCAGCGGACCTGATGGGTGGCCTCTTCGGGGCCAATGCTAGCCACTATGACCTCGCCGGTCGTCTTGTCGGTGCCCGAGTCTTTGACCAGTCTGAGGGCCGCTTCAACCGCATATTCGTCAAAGGGATTGGGCTTCCAGTCCAGACCCTCGGAACTCACTCGCTTGCCGTCGCTGCTGATCTTCACCTTATCCACATTGTCCGGATCAGGAACCCGTTTCATCGGGACTATGATTTTCACATTAAATCTCCCAGTTCATTCAGTGCCGGTTTATTTAGGTATAAATGATCCTTGGTTATTTTCTGAACAGCGGTACCAGGTCCTTTGGCAGGACGCTCATCGTTTCATGAATAGATTGCAAGGCATTAAGGAGGCGGGTATACATCATCGCAAGCCCGATATTCTCCCCCAGGATAAGAAGAGAGTCCACGTCACGGTCCGAAATGTCCCACGGCTCATGGTGGTACAGCCGCAGCACACCTACGGTTTCACCACAAAATAGGATGGGCAGAGAGACAATTCCCCCAATCCCCTCCTTTATGGCATCATCGGGGTACTGGAGGCGATCGGTCTTTGTCACATCCTTTACTACCACCGGCTTTCCCTCTAAGGTGCAACAGATACTTTTATCGGCCATAATAGGCCCTTTGTTCAAATAATTGATGCTCAACCCGAAGCTTGCCAGGACTTCAAGCTCTTCTGTATCCAGGTTCAGGGCAAAAATCGTGCAACCCTTAATTTCCAGGGCCCCTATCAACAGATGGGTCAGGTGATTGGCCATGATGTCCATATTATCGGATTCCGCAATGGCCCTGGTTACCGCCTTAAAAATATCCATGTTGATTTTATCTTCCCCGCTCATGGAAATCCTCCTTTATGGATATACGTTTTCTCTTGATGTGGAACCGAATCATGTAATGATGCATACGGTCGTTTCTTTCAGGTTATTCACGACCTTATTAAAAACGCTGCCCGTGAAAAACCGGGTAACCTTGCCCGGTTTGTGATTTATGACAACCAGATCAAAACAACCGTCCGAGGCAAGATCTCTGATCTCGCAAGCAATCTCCTTTTTCTTTGCCTTAAAGACATAGCGGACCTGATCCTCAGAAAAGCCGTTTTCCAGTAGCCTTTTCCCAGCGGCCTTGAGACCGGCCTCCTGGTCTTGAATCCTCTGGGCGAGATAATTCAGACTTTCTCTCAACCTGTCCATAACCGGGCTGTCCCGGCTCTCAATTTCAGGTGCAGGCGTGTACGCATAAAACAGAGTAATTTCAGCGTCCTTCAAATGGGCGAAATGACGTATGACAAAATCTAGGGCCCTTTGATCATAGTCAGTGAACTTAAAGGGCAATAATATCTTTTCTCCGGCCATTTTGTACTCCTTTCTCCCTGGCTTGTATCTATTAGATTCCCCACAGACTTCAAGCCGCAACAAGAGATGATAACCGTGATACTCACAGGCTCAGACCTTCCGAAGCCCGGTTAGCATGTTTTCGGCGACGTCCTTGGATCTGGAGTGGGAGATGCAGATCCAGTTGATCACCCGCCAGATGATCATCTGGATACCGATGAAAAGGGAGCATGGATACGAGGCCGAGAAGCCCTTCTTGCCTGTCCTTACTCACGGTGAGGTCTTTCCTTGCACGCCTTTTATTTATACCACAATGTAGTATAAAGCTCAAGAAAAATCTTCTTGGCTGTGTCAAAAGAGCCTGTCTGAGATGTTTCGGTATTCTCTTGGAAGGCCTGGTTGCGCCCAGTAAGAGCTCTCCGAACCATGTAAAAACCTCTCCAACCCACAGAAGAGTCGTATGAAAAGTCGACCGCAATAGCTGCTGACGAAGGAAGCGGTTTTTCATTTTCAAGATAGACCACAATCTCCCCGGTCTTGCATGAAAGCGTAATTCAAGCCACTTGACGGCGAAAAACATCTTCCATGGGGAAAGATTCGGCTGAGCGATAATCTGATGGCGGTAATCCCATTTACTCAGATCGGGCTGGACCAGCAGACGGTCGTGGACTTGCCTTCCGAACTCGGTCCAACTATGCGGGGTAACATGTACTGCGTTCACAAAATCGCCGTCGTAGTAAATGAGTTGCCGGGTGGCAGTTCGGAAGGTCTTCCATGTCTCGTCCTTCAGGCCTACCATGTGTCCGAGAACTGAAAAGATCCCATGTTGCTTGAGGAGGCGACATGCATCCAGATCGTGCCGGGTGGTCGAGCCTTTTTTGATCGCCCTTAGCACTTCCGGATCGGTGGATTCTACTCCAATAAGTAGATAAAGGATCCCTGCTTCGCGGTAGAGGTCCAGAATCTCTGCGTCCCGCACAATATCAGTAGCTCTGATAGAGGCAAAGAAGTGGATTGGGATTTTGCGTGCTGCCATTTCTTCCAGGAAGCGCCGCCACTCCGTCTCGTTTGTGGTAGGGTTTTCGTCCGCCAGGGTCAGGAAACGAATGTCATGCGTGCGGTAGAGCCACTCGATCTCATCGACCACCATTACCGGGTTGCGGTAGCGCCAGTTCACCCAAAAGTCACGCTGGCCACATGTGGTGCAGTAATGCGGGCAACCCCGGGAAAACTGGATGATTGCCGCCCGGCCCAGACCAAAACAGTGATAGTGATCCCAGTTCTCAACGAGCTCCCAGCCGATGCGAAAGGCGTCGAGATTTTGAATCGGGGGACGAGGAGGGGTGAGCCTGGGTTGCCCCTGCTCGCGAAAGGCGATCCCCTGGACGCGGTGGAGAGGAGCCCCTGATTCTATGGCTTCCACCAGATCGATGCTGACAGCCTCTCCTTCCCCCCTTACGATCACGTCTACTGCGGCCTCCTGATCTAGGATCTGCTCGGAGTGGAAACTTGGGTAGACGCCACCGTAACTTGTAACCACCTCCGGACAGGCCCTTTTGATGGCCGTGAGCATCTTTACGCAAACCGGATGGGCAGGGGTGGACCCGGCATGTCCTGTCATCACTATATCTGGTGAAAACTGTTTTCCCGCTTCTACTATCCTTCCATATGACAAATGGTGGCGCTCGGCATCCAGCAACCTGACCTCATGTCCAGCATCCAGGAGCGATCCGCCGACCATCAAGAGACCAAGGGGGATCTGATGCCCGATGCCCAAGCGGGAGGTGAGCGTCAGATAGGGTGGGTTGATAAGCAGGATCTTCAATGCCACTGTCACGCGCCCCTCCCAAAGGCGCAGTGGGGATAGGTACATTCAGGACAATCGCGACAGAGGCCTCCGTGGCCCAATAAAGCGAGTTCTTTCTTGCCGATTTTCTCTCCAGCAAGAATCCGGGGCAACACCAGATCCAGGACGGTTACCTTGTGATAAAGGCCGCAGGCGGGGACGCCCAAAAGCGGAAAGTCCCCGAGGTAGGCCACAAGAAACATGGCGCCGGGAAGGGCGGCTGCCCCGTAATGAACTTCCTCCGCCCCAGCTAGTCTAATCCCGTGACGGGTCACATCATCGGGGTCAACACTCATCCCTCCACTTAGCAGAAGCAAATCGCAACCCCGGTCCAACTGTGAGCGAATAGCCCGGCTGATGGCCTCAGCATCATCCGGGGCAAAGTTCAAAGCTGCCACTTCCGAGCCCAGCGCTGTAATCTTCTCGGTGAGGGTGGGAGCGAAGCGATCCTGGATGAGTCCGTTGTAGACCTCATTTCCGGTGATCACTAAGCCGACCCGGGCCTGCCGAATAGGCCGAATCGATAGCACCCATCCGTTCTGCCTGGCGATGGCCGCGGCTCGTTCTATGGGTGGTTGTTTCATGACCAGAGGGATGGCACGTGTGGCTCCCACCAATTCACCCTTCTTCACCAGGGTGTGGTTGTGAAGAGTGGCGCACATGACTTAATCCACCATGTTAAAGCCAGCAAGGGCCAAAGTGTCCACAACAAGCAGACCGTCACTTCCTGCAAAAAGACTGATTTTCCCTTCCCGTGGGTCACCTTCCCAGACGATACCCTCTCCAGCGAGGGCTTGGGCCAGGATGGTCGCCGCCTCGTTTTCGTGGATCTCATCTTTTTCCAGGTCGATGACATACAGGCGGTTCTTCCCCAGTCGCTGGAGATGGCAAATCTCCTCCTCACATACGGTGTGGCCCTTGCGGAAGGCCGGGCCTTTGAACTCACCGGGACGGATTTCGGTTATATCGTGTGCCAGGGTATTGCCGACCGCCTCTTCCAATGGTATTGTTTTGAGCATAGGCCCATATCCTCCGTTAGTGGATTGCGGGTGGTTGCGCGTTTTCAGACTGTCGCTTGAAGGCATAGCGCTGGTTGCCTTCCTTGGGCGCCCAATTCATATCAGGGAATGTGATTTCGCGGGCATCTTTAAAATATGCCCCGTGGGTGCAAGGACGGCAAAGGGTGACACCATCCAAGACTACCTCACGGTGATCCCGGACAAGCTGCCCGCAGTGAGTGCAGGGGATCTTGCTGCGGGTAGGTCCGGGAAGGTCAAATTCATCGAGGGGAACTTGAACCTGCTGAACTCGAAATAGGACGCTATCCGGCATTCGCTTGTATGCCTCCAGCTGTTGCTGGGACTTATCCGAAACCTCCGGTGCATAAAAGGGGGCAAGATCGCGTGCCTCCTCAGTAGAAAGTATCCGGAACGTCTTGCCAGTTTCCAGGTTGAGAAATGTGGCGGCCATGATCCCGTAGTCCACAAATTTGAGTGATCGTCGTCCCAATTTGACGTGGGTGACATGGGCAACTGCGTCTGCGGTGCATCGGTCCATCTCCACATAGACGATAAGTTTTTTTATCTGATCGTGACGGCCGGGGTCGTCCAGGCCGATGAGCCGGCATCCCAATATGGCCATACGGACACCAACCACCTGCCCCGGGCAGAGATGGCCGTGAGTGGTAGCCGAGGAGGCTAGTAGTTCATCAAAAGGCTCCATAGGTTTTTCCTCCGGTCAGTGACCTGTCTGCCCCCTTTTTGCGGTTGCCACGGTAAACCTAACCCGGGTAAACCGGAATTTGGGAATTGCGACCCCAGAGGAATTTCCCTGGGGGACCCCTATGACAATCATTTTTTCTGCATGAGATTTTCTCATGAACGACTCAAAATGAGACAACACGGAAATGTTTCAGGGGCATTCTATTGTGCCATAATGTCCGCTACTTGTATACGTTGAGGATAGCAACCTATGGCACTTCCCCGTCCACGTGCCTAATATTCCATGAAAACAACTTTGTCAACATTTTCAAACTTGGCTTTGATACTATTTTCGTAAATACTACAGCATAGCTTTTTCTATTCTCCCCAGCATAGCTGGGGGTTTAGCTCTGGAATTAGTGGTCTACAAGGCTCTTCTTAGAGGAAGAAATTGTGACCATTTTGAGTACAAATCAGTTTGTAAGGGACTAATGCATATGTTAAATTTAACATAACAGAATTCCAAAAAAAGAGAGGCCATAAACCTCCCTCCTTAGCCCTACTAGTGATGACAAAAACGGGCTGGTAATGCGTTTAGGGTCTTTCCCTTCGATTAGGTAGTTTAAGCTTCGGGGCAGGCTGGACGTTGGAGGAGAGTGAATGAACGTCCGGTCTACCCCGCCCTTCCGGTTTGCTAAAATTTAAGGTATAGATCCACCTGTAAGAGGTTCTCCGGTTCTGAAGTCGCGCCTGGTGCATAGTCTATCTTTTCAGCGTAGTAATACTCCAGACCAAAGAGGACATGCTTTGTCAGGCCGAAGTTGAATCTGGCGTTATGGCCCTTCGCGTTGGTCTTCCCACCATAGAAATCACTGTCCGGCAGGAAGTCAAGCCATGCATCCCGTTCGAGGTATCTGTAGTTGTATCTCATCTGCCAATCACCGAAGTTTTTTATCTTGTGGCCAAACCGGAAGCCTGCTAACCATCCTTTTTTATTCTTATCCGCATCGGAGCTAATAATTTCGGCAAAAACGGTCACAAGCGGAATTGGGCCTGGAAGTTTGTCGATTCCGGCTTCTACTCCAGCGGCAAGAGAAGTGTACTCATAGATCAGATTGCCATTGGCGTCTGTTGTGTTTGTACCGGAGCTATACTTGAAAGTGTTTCCTTTAACGTGGTTATTCAGATACCAGGTCCCTGCAAACTTAACCCAGCTGTTGTCGGTGGGCTTGAACCCTACGCCGGGCTGCAACACAAACATATTAG
>JAUUVE010000099.1 GCA_030589715.1 Desulfobacteraceae bacterium
ACTCCGTTGTAAAGCGCGACATGGTATGGGAGGATAGAGGATAAAGAATGCATGCAAACATTGTCTGTTTCTTTCAGGTTTAACCGATATCCCTCGTCCAAGACAATCTTGTCTCCCATCCTGTAGAGAGGACAATCCCCCTTAACCTCCTTCACACTGATGATCAACCTATCCATGATCGGAATACCTCAGCATTGTATAGGTTTCTAACCGGTTTCTCCTTTTAAAAACCCCAAATTTTTTCCATTACCAGGCCATTCAAAAAATCATCTTGACAATAACTCCACGATTTAATTAAATTTTTGATTAACTTATCGAAATGCCGTTGTCAAGTTTGAAAGGAGCCGAGCTTTTTGATATCTTCGAACTAACGCGGCTCAAGGGGGCAGACATGATATTCCTAACCATACCAGGGAGGACATACGATAATGAGTAATTGTGAGAAATGTAAGTTTAGGGCCAGGTACGACAATAATCCCCGTTCGATCTTGTCCCGTTTGTGGAAGTGGCATATTGGCTGGTGTCCAGGCTGGAAGTCCTTTATCAGGTCCTTACCTGAGGAAGAGCGAAAAAAAGTGCTGGAGCGATACGGTTAAGCCGGTTCGGGTCGCAAAGGTAAATAGGGAAAATTTGGCGGTTTACTGGCAGGTCATGAGTATCCGGGCTACATCTTGATTTCTCAAGAAGTTTTGACATTGAATGCTGATTTTGCAACATTAGGGTAAGGTCTGATAAGTACACCAAAGAGAGATGTGGAACCAACCACCAAGGAAAGGAGGCCCACGCCAGTGGAAGCACAACAGGTCAGCAGCGAAAAGACTGAGAAAGCGAGTCCTGAGGAGCTTTTTGAGGCACTCTCGTCAAGCAATGAGGGGCTATCGGTGGAGGAGGCCAGGAAACGCCTGGGGCAGTATGGCCCCAATGCCCTGGAGGAAAAGAGGGAAAGCCCCCTGCTCAAGTTTCTGGGCTATTTCTGGGGACCCATTCCGTGGATGATCGAGGTGGCCTTGATCCTATCGCTGGTGGTGGAGCACTGGCTGGACGCGGTGATTATCGCGGTACTCCTGGCCTTCAACGCTATCATTGGCTTTTGGGAGGAGCACAAGGCCTCCAACGCCCTGGCTGCGCTAAAGAAGGGACTTGCCCTGAAGGCCCGGGCCCTGCGCGGGGGCAAGTGGCAAGAGGTGAAGGCAGTGGACCTGGTGCCGGGCGATATTGTCCGCCTGCGGCTGGGTGACATCATTCCGGCCGATGTCAAACTGATCGAAGGGGAGTATATCAGTGTGGACCAGGCAGCGCTTACCGGTGAGTCCCTTCCGGTGAACAAGAAGGTGGGCGACATTGCCTACTCGGGCTCTGTGGCCAAGCAGGGGGAGATGGTGGCCCTGGTGACCGGCACCGGTAGCAATACCTTTTTCGGCCGCACGGCCAAGCTGGGGGGTGAGGCGGGGGCCGAGTCCCACTTCCAGAAGGCGGTGATGCGCATCGGTGACTTTCTGATCTTTGTTGCCGTCGGGCTGAGCATCATACTGATTGCGGTGGAACTCTATCGCGGGCAACCGGTCCTTGAGCTTGTGCAGTTCGTCCTGATCCTGGTGATCGCCTCGATCCCTGTGGCCATGCCTGCGGTCCTTTCGGTCACCATGGCGCTGGGTGCCCTGTCGCTTTCCAGGGAGAAGGCCATTGTCTCGCGGCTTCAGGCCATTGAGGAAATGGCCGGAATTGACATCCTCTGCTCCGACAAGACCGGAACCCTGACCAAAAACGAGCTGACCTTGGGCGATCCCGTGACATTTGCGGCCAAAGACGTGGAAGAATTGATCCTTGCCGGGGCACTTGCCTCCAAGGCGGAGGACCAGGATGCCATCGACTTGGCCGTTATCAGCGGGCTCCAGGACAGGTCTCTGCTCAACAATTACGAGCAGACGAAATTCGTGCCGTTCGACCCTGTTGGCAAGCGTACCGAGGGTACCGTAAAGGACCCCCAGGGCCGGATTGTCAAATACACAAAAGGCGCCCCCCAGGTGATTCTGGGTATGTGCGATGTGGACGATGAGACCCAGGCAAAGGCAGACACGGTGGTCAATGAGATGGCGTTCAAGGGTTATCGTACGCTCGGCGTGGCAAAGTCCACCCGGGATGGGGGCTGGCAGTATATGGGTATCTTGCCACTCTTTGATCCCCCCCGGGACGACTCTGCCGATACAATTGCCCAGGCCAAGAAGCACGGGCTGAAGGTGCACATGGTCACCGGCGACAACGTTGCAATTGCCTCGGATATATCGGGCCAGCTTGGTATGGGGACACGCATTCAAACGGCCACAGAGCTGTTCAAAGGTGATGTGGACCCGAGTCACCTGAGCCCGGAGGTGGCACAAAAGATAGAGCAGGCCGATGGTTTTGCCCAGGTATTTCCTGAGCATAAGTACGGCATTGTCAAGGCGCTCCAGGAACGGGGGCACCTGGTCGGCATGACTGGAGACGGGGTCAACGATGCCCCTGCCCTGAAACAGGCGGACACAGGGGTTGCGGTCTCCGGGGCTACTGATGCGGCCCGCGCTGCTGCGGCCCTGATACTGACAGCGCCCGGGCTCTCGGTCATCATCAAGGCGATCGAAGAGGCGAGGCAGATCTTCGAACGGATGATGAGCTACGCCATATACCGCATTGCCATGACTATCGATATCATGTTCTTTGTGGTACTGGCGATCCTGGTCTTCAACTTTACACCCTTAACGGCGGTGATGATCATCGTCCTGGCCCTGCTGGATGATATTCCCATCATGACCATTGCCTATGACAACACCCGTATCGATCCCAAACCGGTGCGTTGGCATATGGGCCGTGTGCTGTCAGTATCTTCGGTCCTCGGCTTGCTTGCCGTTGCCGAGACCTTTGGCCTGCTTCTCATCGGATGGGAGTGGCTCAAAAATCCTGAGTGGCAGCAATGGATACAGATGGATAAGTCTCATCTGCAGACCATGCTCTTCCTGCAGTTGGTGGCCGGGGGGCATCTCATGCTCTTCGTTACGCGTACGAAAAAGCCCTTTTTTGTACCGCCATTTCCCTCCCAGACCCTGTTTTGCGCCATTGTGGGCACCCAGGTTTTTGCGGTGCTCATGTGTGCCGTTGGGTGGTTGGTTCCCGCCCTGCCGTGGGGGCTGATCGGCCTGGTCTGGGTCTACAACATCGTATGGATGTTCATTCAGGATTTCATCAAGGTGGGCGTTTACTACCTGATAGAGGACCGGGCCAAACACAGACAGAGATACCTCAAGACCGTCAATCAGCCCCTCCACCCCCATCCGCATTTATCATGAAATGCGGCGCAAACCGGGTCATTGGAGGGCGGCCCCCGCCTCTCTGGCCCGGGCTCGCACTTTAATGAGTTCAGCTACAATGCTGACGGCAATCTCTGCCGGGGTTTCCGCCTGGATCTCAAGCCCGATGGGGGCATATACCCCGTCCAACCGCTCCTGGCTGACACCTTCCTTTAGGAGCTGATCAAAGATCATCGCCTTTTTGCGTCTACTACCGATCATCCCGATATAAGCCGGCGATTGCCCTATGGCCTGCCTGAGCACAGCTAAATCATGCAAGTGCCCGCGGGTTACAATGACTACGTAATCCCTCGACCCAAGCCCCGCTCCTCTGGTTGCCTCTTCAAATGGCATCGCACGTATTTCAGCCGCCATGGGAAAGCGTTCCCGGTTGGCGAACTCCTCCCTGTCGTCAATAATGACGACCTCAAACCCCACGTGGTGAGCGATCCATGCCACGTCCAGCGAGACATGTCCTCCCCCAAAGACGTGGACTACGGATGGCCCTTCAATGGGCTCGGCGTAGAGTGGGTCATCTTGGCCGGGCAACGACAGAACCGAGGGTTTCTCGCCTTTAACTACTTCTTGCAGGGTGGAGTCAACATTGCCCGAAAGAACCAAACCGCCGGCAATATTCCCCTCTCCTCCCCAGAGTAGGTGCCTTGCGTCATACGGAATCTGCTTTTCGCTTACCAAGGTTAGAAAGAGGAGCATTCCTGACCTTGAAAGTGCCTCCTGAAATACCTGCAGAAAGGGGAGGGCGTCAGGTGGAATAGTTTCTACAAAGACCTCCATCTCACCCCCACAAATCATACCTGCCTCGGCAACTTGTTTCCCGGTAAGGGAAAGGGGAAAGATCTTCTGCCCCGGTTGATCCAAAAGGGACAGCCCAATCTCGACCGATTTTGCCTCCACGAAACCGCCTCCCACTGACCCGAGAATCTCCGGACCCTGCAGCAACAGCATACGGCTCCCGGCAGCCCGCGGCGCCGAACCGGTCTGCGCTATCACTGTGGCCCACACCGCAGGCTCACCCTGTTCCAGCGACTGTATTGTTCGAGAAAGTATTCTTTGCATAGTTCATTTCCTCAAATATTGTAAACCCTTAAGATTGCCTCCAGTACTGCCCCACCAATGGCCCGGGCCTTCTCACTGATGGTGTTGACATAGCCAGCTTCGCCCCGGGGGTCAATGTCTCCTACCTTGAGTCCATGCCTGACCCTGATGCCTGAGCGGATGAGCCCCCTCAAAACACCCCCTATCCCGGCTACCACCTCATCCCTGCCAACCCACGCCACTGTATCCCCAGGATTTACAGGCCGGCCCAGGCTGCGCTCCGTTTCAAAAATGCCGTCTGAGGGGGCGCGCAGGACCCGCTGGTGGGTCACACCCGCAATCTCCCCCGGGACTCCTGTATTGGGCTCGGCTGTCCCTTGGTCGTAAAGTCGTCCAAGATTGTGCCCCCGGTTTGTCTCCACCACATAGTGCGCATCCTGTCCAGCCTCATAACCGGGACCCAGGGCGATCACAAGGGGGGCATCCCCCATGCTTATGCCCGTATTGCGTTTACTTAGCGTGGCTTCAATCAACACATCAGGCGCAAGTATTTCCAGCACTTTCAATTCCGGGTCCTCCAGCAGCGGGATGCGATTTCTTGTCCATTCCCGGGTTATTTCTTGGGGACTGAAGACTCGAACGGCCTCGACCCCTTCCACCACTTTTTTGCCCTCATAAGCCGCTTCGCAAAAAGACACGGCACGGCGGACAGCCAGGGGTTGGGGTCGCTCAGTTAGGGCTACCCGAAGGTGCGATTTGAAAAGGCGCCACGCTACCCCGCTTGCCATCTCACCCGCACCCTTTATGAGCACCACAAGTCCTGGTTCCACACTTTTCTCCTTACCTAAGTGAGGCCCTCTCCGGATTATTACAGATCCGTGCAAGCCCCTGTGACAACACCTTGGCCACCTCGGTTTTGCCGACCCCGGCCTCCCCTTCAAGAAAGAGCGGTTTTTCTGGCTTAACGGCCAGAAAGATCGCCGTGGCTAGATCATGATAACTCATATAGCATTGTTCTGACAACAAGTGTTCCAGTTCCTCAATTGTTTGAATCATACCACCTCTGTGTTTCAAAGGAACGTCAGGAGATAGCGTAAGGGAAAGGGTACGGCTCAGACCCCGTGTTTAGTCATTTTATTATCAGGAATAAGACCGGTGTGTCCATTAAAAACGGAGAAGGACCTTGAGTGAACCCCGATGTTGCAAAAAAACCCGGCGCCTGTTAGAAAGGGGCCTGTTATCGTACCATGAACCCGTTAGTTGTGGATTAGGGTTGCTCTTGATGCAACACCGCGGTAAACTCCTATGTCGTGGCCGGTAACGAACATTGCTGGAATGGAGGAGGTTAATTGAGCACATCTGATCGCAAAGTAGCAATACAAAAGGAATTGGATCTGAGGCAGATAGACGTGGCTTTCATTTTGAAGCCGCACAATATTCTATATTTTGCGGGGTACGCCTCGGTATGCTCGGGGGTTCTGATCTTTCCCGATCTTGAACCCGTCTTCTGTACCCTGTGGCTCGACGCCCCGGAGGCCAAGCAGATGTGCGCAATGAGCCAGGTGAAAGGCTATGTATTTCCGCGCGAAAGCCTGGTGGGGAAGATGATCCAAGTGATTAAGAGGACAATCCCCCACGCCAAAACTATAGGAGTGGAAAAGGACTTCATCTTGTTGAGGGACTACGAAATGCTTCTGGGCGAATTCCCTGACGCGGAATTTGTTCATATAACCCCGGCAATAGATCAACTGCGTGCCATCAAGTCCGATAAAGAGATCCAAATGATCTGCAAATCTGCTCAGATTGCAGACAAGGCCATGGAGGCGGCACTAGAAGCAGTGAAGCCCGGTGTGACGGAGATTGAAGTCGCCGCGGAGGCCGAATACACAATGCGGAAGTTGGGCTCTGAGAAACCGGCCTTTTCCACATTTGTTGCCTCCGCGAACCGCACGCTCCTGGCCCATCCTCATGCCACCCGGCGTAAAATTGAACCCGGCGACCCTGTGGTCATTGATCTGGGGGCCACCTGGGAAGGTTACGCATCCGACATCTGCCGTACCGCCTTTGCCGGCGATCCTACCCCCGAGCAGATCGCCTACCTCCGGTTGATAGTACGGGCACAAAAGGCTGCCGTCTCGGTCCTCCGGGATGGAGCTATATCCGGTCAGGTGTACGATGCGGCCTACAATGTGTTCCAGGAGCAGAACCTGGGTAAGTTCCTGCCGGATGACATCGGATATGGCGTGGGTCTTCGGCAGTCAGAGTTCTTTCCCGTCATCGAAAAAGGCAGTTCGACAGTCCTGAAGGAGAATATGGTAATTGCCCTCCTCCAAACCACCTCGTTTTCAAGAAGGACGGGTGGTCTGAGAGTGGAGGACATATTTATGATAACGCGGTCAGGATCTGAAAAAATTACCCGCCATGTGCAAGCCCTCTATGATTAGCCTCAACGGTTTCAAAGTACTCAGATACTACCTCTTTCGGAAACCATAAAATGAGATGACTGATATCTGGTCTTACAATTCTTGGCTTAGGGTCCTGATTTAATCTGACACCATCGGACATCTAAGATCTAAACACACAAGCGCATAAATATTGAGTTTCAACAATACTTTACAAATCCATGCTGACTTGTGATGTTGGCAAGATATTAAAGGTTTTCATTCCCCCCAACATTTGATGGACATCCATGACATATCTCAACCCTCGATCCGCCCCTCTGAATGATAATATCATACGTTTTACCTCGGTTGACCTAAATAGCAGATCTCTATGCGGTGCTCAGCTCGACGATATAATCAAATCATAA
>JAUUVE010000077.1 GCA_030589715.1 Desulfobacteraceae bacterium
CTGAAGGATAAGGCCATTGACAACACCGGTGGATATATCCGTGCACCAGAGCCGGGCTGTGCTTACCGGAGCACCGGAAACCATACAGGGGCTTATCAAATCAGGAACCTGGATAGGGAGGTCCTGGTTGTTGGCACCAACAAGTGCCTCACAGCGCCTAACCGCGGTTATACGTGTCAGGAACTCTATTTCAGCCTGGAGCGGCTGATAGACCTGGTCGCTTCTGAACTGGGAATGGACACGGCTGAGATCCGATTCAAGAACTTCATCCAGCCAGACCAATTCCCTTATACTACGGCAACGGGAGGGATCTATGACGCAGGGGATTACCAGAAGGTCTTCCAGATGGCCCTTGACAAGATCGACTATAAAAAGATGAGGGAAGAGCAGCGGAAGGCCAGAGAGGAAGGGAGGCTCATAGGCATCGGCTTTTCCACTGTTGTAGATCCCTCGGTCACCAATATAGCGTATGTCACCCTGGCTTTGACCCCGGAAGAGAGGGCCAAAGGCCACCCCAAGTCAGGGTCAGGCGAGGCTGTCATTATCAAGATGGAACCCTTGGGCAAGGTTCATGTGATCGCGTGTACCAACCCTCAGGGACAGGGACACGATACCGTTATATCCCAGATAGTGGCTGATGAGCTCGGGGTCCATCCAGACGATGTAACAGTCAGCAATGTGGTTGACACCCATGATCGGATCTTTAGCATCACAACCGGCAGTTACTCCAGCCGCTTTTCCTCGGTAGTAACTACTGCGGTCGTTACCGCTGCCCGTAGATTAAAGGAAAAGATGTTGAAGATCGCCGCCCATCTGCTTGAGGCCAACGTGGACGAACTGGAGATACAGGAGGGAAAGATCTACGTAAAGGACTCTCCGGACAAGTCCATGCAAATGAGACACGTGGCAGGTACTGCCCATTGGAATCAGGCTGCGCTACCTGAAGGGATGGATGCCGGTCTCTATGAGACTTGCCTTTATACCATGCCTACCTCCCAGCCACCGGATGAATTAGACCGTGTGAATTCTTCCAACACCTATGGATTTATGGCGGAGGCGATCGTGGTGGAAGTGGATCCCGAAACAGGGGAAGTCAAGATTCTCAAATGGGCCAGCGTGCACGATGCGGGGACCATCCTAAACCCCATGCTCCTCGAAGGCCAGGTACTGGGAAGCTGTGCTCACGGTCTTGGAGGAAGCCTTTACGAGGAGTGGGCCTATGACGAAAATGGTCAGTGCATAACCGCATCCTTTCAGGATTACCTCGTTCCAACGGCAATGGAGGTTCCGAAGATCGATATTGGGCATGTGGAAATCCCTTCGCCCATCACGGCCCTTGGCTCAAAGGGAGCGGGGGAAAGCTCGTGCATGTCTGTACCAGCCTGCATTGGGAATGCCATTGCAGATGCCCTGGCTCCCTTAGGGGTGACCATAAGCGAGCTTCCTCTGAGCCCAAATAAGATCTGGCACCTGATCCAGAAGGCAAAAAACCACACATAGTTTAGCAGCCAAAGGAGATTATCATGAAGATTGAAGGAAAATATAAATTTCCGGCATCTCAAGAGCAGATATGGGATCTCTTTATGGATCAAAAGAATCTTGAGAAGGCCATTCCGGGATGTGAGAAAATGGAGGAACGAGAGCCGGGAAAATATGACGTCTTGCTGAAGATAGGGATTGCCGCTATCAAGGGGACATACACAGGAAAGATAGAGGTGGTTGATCCTGAGCCCCCCAACCGGTACCGTCTGCTTGGCGAGGGAAGCGGAAGCCCTGGCTTTGTTAAAGGAGAGGCTACTATTGAATTGTCCCAGGAGGGCCAGCATACCATTGTATCTTATCAGGGTGACATGCAGGTAGGAGGACTGATAGCAGGGATTGGGCAGAGGATGATCGGAGGGATAGCCAAGATGATGGCGGGTCAGTTCTTCAAGAAAATGGCAAAGGAGCTGAAATCCCAACAGTGAGATAGGAGAGAGGATATGAAACCAAGTGCCTTTGAATATTTTACCGCCAGCACTGTGGCAGAGGCAATTAGCCTGTTGGAGCGGTACGAAGATGAAGCCAAGATCATTGCGGGCGGTCAGAGCCTCGTGCCCATGATGAACTTCAGGGTTGCCCAGCCGGAGGTGCTGATCGATATTAATGGGATCAAGGAACTCGACTACATTAGACAAGAAGATGATGAAATCGTTATCGGTGCCCTGACTCGAGAGAGAGACCTGGAGTTGTCCCCATTGGTGCAAGAAAAGTGTCCCATATTGGCGGAGGCGATCTCCCTTATTGGGCACGCATCGATTCGGACCCGGGGGACTATTGGGGGAAGCCTGGTTCACGCCGACCCTGCTGCAGAGATTCCTCTCACCATCTATGGTTTGGATGCAAAGATGAAGGTCGTCGGGCCCTCTGGTGAGAGAACCTTGGAGCCTGAAGAGTTCTTCTTGAGCTACTTGACAACCTCCTTGGAACCTTTGGAGATCTTGGTGGAGGTGAGAATTCCAGTCCTTCCTCAGAAAACAGGCTGGTCCTTTGTGGAATTGACCCGCCGTCGCGGTGACTTCTACATTGTGGCAGTGGCATCCATCCTCTTTATGGAGAAAGGGGGTGTCTGCAAAGAGGCACGCATCTGCTTGGGAGGAGTTGGTCCCACCTCTATCCGGGCAGAAGAGGCAGAAGAGATCCTGGCTGGTCAGGTGATCACCGACGAATTGATTGAGAAAGCAGGACAAAAGGCCGCAGAGGCTGCGGATCCCGAATCCGATTACCATGCCTCTGCCGAATACCGCAGGGATATGACAAGGGTTTTTGTCCAAAGAGGACTCGCAGAGGCACGGAACAGGGCAAAGGGAGGTTAATCAAATGGCAGAGCGTCGTCGCATTACGGTGAAGGTAAATGGCGTGGAATACGGGAGGGAGGTAGACCCAAAGAGGCTCCTTGTGGATTTTTTAAGGGACGATCTGGAACTGATCGGAACCCATGTTGGATGCGAACACGGGTTCTGTGGCGCCTGTACCGTGTTATTGAACGGGAGATCGATCCGTTCATGTCTGATGTTCGCTGTTCAGGCCGATGGAGCCGAAATCATGACCGTGGAGGGTCTTGCAGAGGATGGGAAGTTACACCCCCTTCAGGAGGCTTTTCAGGAGCATCATGCCCTTCAGTGTGGGTTCTGTACCCCTGGCATGCTGATAGTTACTTATGAATTACTGAAAGACAATCCAGATCCTACCGAGGAAGAAGTGAGGTTGGCCGTTGCAGGGGTATTGTGTCGTTGCACGGGATATAAGCAGATAATCGATGCGGTAATCGCCGCAGCACCAAAGATGAGGGGAGGATAATGATCCTTCAACAATTGATCAACGGCCTTATGCTGGGGGCCACGTATTCTCTTGTGGCAATCGGCTACACCTTGATATTCGGGGTTCTGGGGCTTCTGCATTTTGCCCACGGAGAGGTTCTGATGGCCGGTGCCTTTATGGGGCTCTATATCATCATGTGGAGTGGGCTGCCCCTTTACATTACCCTTCCCCTGGCCATGGTGGCAACCGGTGTGCTCGGAATTATCATCGATGTGCTGGCTATCAGGCCCCTCAAGAAGGATTTTCACCTGGCACCGCTTTTGAGTACCATTGGGGTCACGATCATCCTCCAGAACCTGGCTGTCAAGCTCTTCGGAGGATACGGAACCCGCTTTCCCGAGGCCATAGAAACTGTCAATTACAAGGTAGGCCCCCTTTTGATCAGCTCTGCTAATATCCTGATACTGGGAGTCTCCCTGTTCCTGATGGTAGTCCTCTATTTCTTTATTGCAAAGACAAAGATCGGTAAGGCTATGAGGACGGTTGCTGAAAGCCACACTACCGCAGGGTTGCTCGGGGTAAATGTGGACTTGATTGTCCTGCTCACCTTTGGGATTGCCTCGGCCCTGGCAGGGACTGCCGGCGTGATGATCGGCATTGTCTTCCATGCCATTACCCCTTTTATCGGGCTTACCTTTGCACTGAAAGGGCTTGTGGTGATGCTCATTGGCGGGCTGGGAAATGTGGTGGGAGCAATGATTGGGGGATTGATCCTGGGGATGGCAGAGGTGTTCAGTATTGTCCTTCTTCCTACAGAGATCAATTTACAGGATATCTTTTCCTTCGGGATCATGATTATTATCCTCATATTCAAACCCACTGGGCTTTTTGGAACGCGTGTAACCCAGGGTTAGGGGAAATATCTTGGATTACCTAATTTCAGTAGCGACGATTGCGGGTATTTACATCATTATGGCCCTGAGCTTCTATATGGTTTTCATGACCGGCCAGATATCCCTGGGTCAAGCCGGGTTCATGGCCATTGGGGCGTATGTGTCGGCGATTTGCTCGGTGAAGTGGGGAATCCCCTATGTTCCCGCTGTTTTGATAGGAGGGATATTTTCCGGGATCGTGGGCCTCGTTCTGGGTTTGCCGGCCCTTCGGATTAAAGGGATCTATTTGCTGCTTTTGACCCTGGGGTTCGGTGAGATTGTCAGGGTGGTCGCCATCAACCTGAAATATACCGGGGCGGCTGAAGGATTCCCCGGTATCCCGTACCAGAAACATACCCTGCTGTACGCTTACGGGATGGTGGTCATACTAATCATCTTTTTCAGTCGGTTACGCAGGTCTCGGATGGGAAGAGCCTTTCAGGCTGTCGGAAGCGACGAGGACGCTGCCGAGATCATCGGGGTAAACATTATCTCTGCCAAGCTTCTGGCTTTCTCTGTAGGGGCTTTTATGGCTGGCGTTGGTGGGGGTATCTTCGCCCACTATCAGGAATATGTTGAGCCCCTCATGTTTGATGTCATGCATGCCATTGAGTTTCTTGTATTCGCGATCTTTGGAGGGATTCAGATATTCTGGGGACCAATATTCGGGGCATTAGTCCTTACCTTTGTACCGGAATTCCTTCGCGTTATCCAGGAGTGGCGAATGGAGTTATATGGAGCCCTTTTGATCGTCATGATGATCGTCAGACCTCAGGGGGTCATAGGGTTAGATACAGTCCAGACACTAAACAGGCTTTTCCGAAATGGCCTTGGCAAGGGGGGGGCTGAGAGCCCTCAGGCCATGTGAATCAAGTGACAATAGGATGATTCTAATCTGGAGGGAAGATGATTCTTGAAATCAGGGACGTGGTGAAATACTTCAATGGATTCAGCGCCCTCTCTGATGTCGGCATGGATATCGAGGAGAAGAAGATCCATGCCCTCATCGGTCCGAATGGAGCAGGGAAAACCACCCTGTTCAACCTGATCAGCGGTATGTACGATGTGACTCGAGGAGAGATTCGCTTCAAGGGAGCGCGTATTGACGGCGTAAAACCCTATCTGCGGACCAAGCTTGGGATTGGCAGAACCTTTCAGATTGTGCGCCTCTTTGGTTTCATGACTGTTTTAGAGAACGTGATGCTGGGGAGCCACTGCAAGACCAAGGCGGGCCTTTTGAAGACCTTTTTCAGGTTTTCGATAAGGGAGCCGCAGGAAGAGAAGGCCACCCGTGAAAATGCCATGAGGTGGCTGGAGTTCGTGGGTCTCCCCCACCAGGCAAATGAGATCGCCTCCAACCTCCCTCATGCAGACCAAAGACTGGTTGAGATCGCCAGAGCCCTTGCTCTGGAGCCTGATTTGCTCCTTCTCGACGAACCTGCGTCAGGCATGAATCCCAAGGAGACCGAGGAACTCAATTCCGTTATCTCAAAGATCAACCAGATGGGTAAAACAGTCTTTTTAATCGAGCATAATATGGAACTGGTCATGGGAATATCCCATGTCATTTCGGTCCTGAACTTTGGGGGCAAGATCGCCGAAGGCACCCCTGCTGAGATCCAGGGGAACTCTGAGGTAATCGAGGCCTACCTGGGGAAGAGGTAACCAAGATGCTGTCTATAGAGGACCTCTCTGCTGGATACGGAAAGGGTCTCGCTCTCCACGGCGTGGCCATCAAGGTGGAGAAAGGTGAGGTGGTGGTCCTTATTGGGGCCAATGGAGCTGGAAAGAGCACGCTCTTGAGGACCATATCTGGGGTCTTGAGGCCAAAAAAGGGCCACATCCTCTTTCAAGGCCAGAAGATCGAGGGAAATAAGCCCCACTCGATCGTAAAGATAGGAATCGTTCAGGTGCCAGAGGGTCGGGGGATCATATCTCGGATGACCGTCAAGGAGAATCTGGACATGGGGGCCTACCTGCGTTCCGACAAGGATGGAATCATAGGGGATCTGGAGCGGGTTTTTGAGAAATTCCCCCGGCTTAGAGAGCGACTGGGCCAAAATGCCGGAACCCTTTCAGGGGGTGAGCAACAGATGCTGGCCATTGGTCGCGCCCTGCTGGCAAAGCCGCGGTTACTCCTCATGGATGAGCCATCCCTGGGGCTTTCCCCAAACTTTGTGGAGTTCGTCTTCGAGACGATCCATGAACTCCGTGAGAAGGATGGCTATACGATCCTCCTCGTTGAACAGAATGCCAATCAGGCCCTGGGTGTGGCAGATCGCGGGTATGTGCTGGAAACCGGACGCATTGTCCTTGAGGGGGAGAGCCAGGCGTTGCGCGACAATGAAGAGGTCCAAAGGGCCTACCTGGGTAGATCTGCGCGAACTGTGGAGACGTAATCTCTTGGACCTGATCACAGACAAAGGGGCATCTTAGAGACCATGGTTCGCAAAACTCACTCTACAAGGCAAAGGAGGTGATGAAAACAAAAGGTTCATGGGCTAAATTTGTTCGCTTTAACCAGAAAAGGAGGATTCAAAAATGAAAAGGAGATACTTTTTACCCATTATTTTAGTGGCATGTTTTTTGGTGCTCGGCCTGATTTTGACCCCGCCTTCCCAGGCCGCAAAGCTATATGGCAAAAAGGTCAAGATCGGCGCCATTTATTCAATCTCCGGGGTCTGTGCCGAGTGGGGCATGGCAGCGAAGATCGGTGGTACTATCGCCGTTGAGGAGATCAATGCATCAGGTGGAATCGGGGGGGTTCCCATCGAGGTCACCTGGTATGACGCAGCATGTAAGGCCGGTCCTGCCATCCCAATTCTAAGCAAGCTCGTGAGCCAAGACAAGGTTCTTGTGGTCAATGGGCCTTGCCAGAGTTCTATATGCGAGGTCATTTTCCCAAAGCTTGACAGGCTGAAGATAGTCCTTGTCTCGTTCTGCTCGTCCAAACCGGGGTTGTCTGCCCTGAGCCCTTGGGGGTTTAGGAATACCCTGACAAGCGATAAGCAGCTTGACCCTGCAGTAAGGAAATGGAAGGAAAAATACAACATCAAAACCGCGGTGATTCTCTACAACTCCGAAGATGCTGTGTCCACGGTGGAGGGAAAGAAGATCATGCCAGTCCTGTTCAAGAAATACGGCATAAAACTGCTGAAGATGTATACCTTCCAGACCCAGACCTTGGACTTCTCACCCTATATGACTGAGATCAAGGCGCTCAACCCGGATGGAATCGGTATCGGGAGCTGTTATGAGCAAGGAGCAAAACTCATGATCGAGGCCCGGCGCCAGGGGATCAAGGCCATGCCCATTGGAGGGGCCTGTAACAGCACTCCTGGGCTTATCGAGATCGGGGGGGATGCTGTGGAAGGCTATTATGGTTCCACAGCAGCATGGATCGTGGGAAACCCGGACCCAAGAATGGTAAAATTTCTGAAGGAGTTTACCAGTCGCTCCCCCGGTGGTAAGATGCCGCCCTATAGTGGACCCCGTTCATACGACAACATGTACATCATCAAGAAGGTCATGGAAGAGGAGGGTGTGACCAACAAGCCTGGAGATCTAGAAAAAGACCGGGAGAAGATCCGCAAGGGTTGGGCAAAGCTGACGAACTATCCGGGCATCTCTGGCGCCACCACTATGGATGAAGTTGGTGATGGGAAAGGCGGCGTGATGACCCTGATTGTCGCGGGTGGAGAATTCGTCCTCAAGTAGACGTATCAGCTTGAAGATCACCGGCCATACTCAGAGTCCGTCCTGGAGAAACAACAACATAGGGGGAGGTGTTTCGCTGCTTGCCGCGCGAGAGAAAATGCTCCGAAAGCCATTTGGCAAGTGGGTACCCTCTCCCTATATCTGACCAAACCGCTTGACATAAAAGA
>JAUUVE010000071.1 GCA_030589715.1 Desulfobacteraceae bacterium
GGTAATGAACTGCTGTGAAATATGGTGGTAAGGGTTATAAACTACCGGCCGATTGATGAAATCACCTCTAAAGAGTCCTTCCTGTGTGTGGGGATGAAATCCAACGCGTATCTTAGCGCCGCTCAGAAATGAATAAATGCTACTTATTCTTGAAAACAACTCACAATCAATAACTGTATCGATTTGGATTCGGCGCAATCTTATAAGTTCTAAAATACTGCTCGTAAGCAAGCCTGCGAAGGATGCATTACTCACTGTGAAAATATTATTTGATGGCACGACATCTACTACTTCCAGCATTTCCCTGTTTTGTTCAAGTAACAAAACGTAGATCGAGGATTCAGGATACTTGGCCTTAATGTGCTCAAACATGGGGCGTGCCAAAACAAGGCTCCCCATCTCTGAAAGGAGTATGACCAGCAACTTTTGAGGCTTGATCTCGGAAACAAAATCTCTTTGCACCCTGGAAAATAAGGAGAATATCCAACAGATAAGTGTCCCTGCCACTCGGTCTATTCTACGTTGAATGTCCAATTTCATTGGTTACCCTATGTCCTCCGGAATTTTCGAGTCCGGGTAAAGAGAACCGGTTTTCGACCCGCTGTTACCTGTCTGCTTTCTGTGCTCCAAAATCACCCCATACAGCCCGTTCGCAGGAATCCGGCGAAGTCTAAAAATGTATATTTGCAGCGCCTCAGACTGATGTCTGATTCTATATTTTAATTCTCCCCGCTGTGCAAGAGCAACCCCCAAATTAGTTTTCTTTTAGCAATTGTCAATAATGTTCAAATTGAGGCAAGGAAATCCTCAAGGGTTTCTCGCAGGCATTGACACATATATGCGGGTTGGTTTCTCCGATACACACGCAAATTGAGGATAGTGGATCCCCCCTGGACACCCGGGATGGATGCTGGCTCGGTAAGGAGCATGGGCCGTCTGATATTAATGGGTTTCACCTCATAACTAGCTGAAATCGCTATGGTTGACTTTTTGGTTTTTATGGGCTAGATTTACCACTAAGATTTATTGCTATCTCAATGTGTTACCATTTTGGTTGCCGGAATACGGACTATAATTAAACGTCTCGGAAATTCTACAACTTGATGAATTAATAGCGATTTTAGTGACGTTAGCCTACGTTGTCCGCATGGAGTAATGGAGTGTCGGTCTCCGGCTCGAAGAGAGTATTGGGTAATAAGCGTGGAAAAATCATTTTTTTATTCCTTTTAACCCATCACTCCAGTACTCCATCACTCAAGTATTCCAGCCTGGGGACCCGCCTCTCAGAGCTGAGGCTCCACGGGCCGGAAGCCGAAAGGTGGGGAGTCAGGAGGACAATTGTGAGCGAAGCGAACCAACTTGTTAAGGAGGCATAACTTATGAAAGTTCTCGTAAGCGACCCCCTGTCGGATGTGGGTATCAAGATATTCCAGGAGACTCCTGGCATTGACGTCCATGTGGATACCGGGCTTTCCCCGGAGGAATTGAAGGAGATTATGGGCCAGTACGACGGCCTGGCTATCCGCAGCGCCACAAAGGTTACGGCAGAGATTATCGAGGCCGCCGACAGCCTGAAGGTCATTGGTCGGGCGGGGATCGGACTGGACAATGTGGACATCCCTGCTGCCAGTCAGAGGGGGATTGTGGTTATGAATACCCCTGAGGGGAATACTATCACAACGGCCGAACATACAATCGCCATGATGCTGGCACTCTCAAGGAATATTCCCCAGGCCACGGTTTCCCTCAAGGACGGTAAATGGGAAAAGAAGAAGCTTCAGGGGCGAGAGGTCTTCAATAAGACACTGGGGCTTATCGGGATAGGACATATCGGCCGAATCGTGGCTGATAGGGCCAAGGGGATGAAGATGAAGGTAATTGTGTACGATCCCTACATGAAACCCGAGACCGTTGAAAGGCTGGATTTCGAACCGGTTTCCTTTGAGGAACTGCTCCAGAGGGCGGACTACATTACTATCCATACACCGAAGACCGATGAGACGGTCAATATGATCAACAGGGTAGCCATTTCCAAAATGAAGAAAGGGGCAATGGTAATCAACTGTGCCCGTGGGGGCATCGTCAATGAGAATGATCTCTATGAAGCCGTGAAGTCGGGGCACCTTGGGGGCGCGGCCTTGGATGTCTTCGAGACAGAACCCCCTGGAAAGATAGACCTTATGGGGCTCTCAAATTTTGTCTGCACTCCCCACCTGGGGGCTTCGACCACCGAGGCCCAGGACAACGTGGCAAAGGATGTGGCCGAGCAGATCGTAGCCTATCTCCTTCACGGGACCGTAAAAAATGCAGTGAACGTCCCCAGTATAAGTGCAGAATTGATGACCACCCTAAGGCCTTTTGCCGTTCTGGTGGAGCGGATGGGCTCATTCCAGTCCCAGTTGGCTGACAGTGCCATAGTAGAGGCCCAGATTGACTATTCAGGGGGTGTAGCGGAATATGATGTGACCCCTTTGACCACGGCCATGTTGAAGGGGCTGCTCACCCCGATTTTAAGAGACGATGTTAACTTTGTAAACGCACCCCATATCGCCTCTGACCGGGGAATAAAGGTGGTGGAGTCCAAGAGCAAGACCTCTGAGGACTTCGCCAGTCTGGTCAAACTTACCGTAAAGACCTTAGAAGGCAAGAACATCATCTCAGGAACCATCTTTGGCAAGAACATGCCCAGGATTTTACGCATCAATGACTTCTACCTGGAAGCGATGCCTGAAGGGCACAATCTCCTGATTCAGAATCAAGATAGCCCTGGAATTATTGGGAGTATCGCGACTACCCTTGGCAAGAACATGATTAATATCAGTCGGATGCAGGTGGGGGAAGAGAGGCAGAAAAAGCAGAACGTGATCTTGTTGACCACCAGCTCAATTGCTAGTGACGAAATCCTTGAGGAGCTTCGCGGCCTTGCTAATGTTTATTCGGTAAGAAGAATAGAGTTGTAGGGGTCGGGAGGTCGTAAAGACAGACACTATTGGTGAGGAGTGGAACTATGGCTGAAGAAGAAAAAGGCTTTATTATCAAGGACAGGAGGTCTTTTGACGAAAAGGGAGAGCTGAAGGATAAAGAACCTCAGGAAGAGGAAAAGAGAGAAAAAGAGGAAACAAAGAAACAGGCTCCAAAGGAGGAGGCCGAGAGACCCCCGCTACCGGAGATCAATTTTACCTCCCTGGTTTTTAGTCTCAGTTCCTCTGCCCTCTTTCATTGTGGCGAGATCGATGACCCCCAGACAGGTGAAAGGAAGAAGGACCTGCCTCTTGCCAAACATGCCATCGATACCATCGCAATGTTGAAGGAGAAGACAGAGGGCAATCTTACAGAAGAAGAGCAAAAGTTTATGGACAATGTCTTGACAGACTTGAGGTGGCGTTATGTCAAGGCAAAAGAGTAGGCTCCTTTTCCGTATGCGGTCCTGTCCAATTTTGAGTTGCCGTTCACAGGTGCCAGGTGTCAAGGGTAAGCTGAAACCCGAGCCCCGAGCCCTGTAACAATTTTGAGGAGGTTTTTATGAGCGGAAAATCCACTAAAAAAGGTCAACCAGGCTTGGCCGGATGGGCTGTTTTCTCCCTTCTGGCCGTCATCATCTTTGCTATGTCGGTCAGCCATTCCACCCCAGTAGTTGCCCAAGGGACGCCTCTTTTGCCAAACGCCCCCGCCTCCTTTTCCCGGCTTATCAAGGAGGCGAGGCCCTCTGTGGTCAATATCAGCACGGTAAAGACCATCAAGGGCGGAATACAGGTCCCCCCCCATCCCTTTGGGGGCCCTTCAGGGCCCGGGGATCCGTTTCGGGACTTTTTTGATCGTTTTTTCAGGGACCGGTTGCCCAAGGACTTTAAGCAGAAGAGCCTTGGATCCGGCTTTATCATCGACAAACGGGGCTTCATTTTGACCAATAACCATGTGGTCGAAAAGACCGATAAGATCACCGTCAAGCTGGCAGATGATACGGAATTCGATGCCAAGATTATTGGCCGAGACCCCAAGACCGATCTGGCCCTCATCCGAATTGAGACGGAACGCCCCTTAAAACCGCTTCCCCTGGGGGATTCGGATAAACTTGAGGTGGGTGACTGGGTGGTGGCCATTGGGAATCCTTTTGGCCTGGGTAACACGGTCACAGCAGGTATTGTCAGTGCCAAGTACAGACGCATCGGGGCTGGGTCCTATGACAACTTCATCCAGACGGATGCCTCCATCAATCCGGGAAACAGTGGCGGCCCCCTCTTAAACACCGCCGGAGAGGTGATAGGGATCAATTCTGCCATATTCTCAAAGAGCGGTGGAAATATAGGCATTGGATTCGCCATCCCCATTAACATGGCCAAGGACCTCTTGCCCCAGCTCAAAGAGGGAAAGGTGGTAAGGGGCTGGCTGGGCGTTATGATCCAAGAAATCACCCCCGAGTTAAAGGGGAAGCTTAATTTGAAGGATGAAAAGGGCGCCTTGGTGGCGGATGTCACAAAGGACAGCCCTGCCCATAAGGCGGGGATCAAACGGGGGGATGTGATAGTTTCCTTTGATGGAAAAGAGATCAAGGAAATGAGGGAATTACCATATGTTGTGGGATCGACACCAGTAGGCAAAAAGGTGCCGGTAGAGGTGATCCGGAAGGGGGAGAAAAAGACCCTCCAGATCAAGATAGGTGAATTGAAAGAAGAGAAGAAGCCCGCTGAAGAGGGACAACCAAGACCCGAGCTGGGCATGACCGTTGAAGAGCTTACACCTCAAATGGCCCGAAATCTCGGCCTATCCGAAACCAGCGGGCTTGTTGTTGTGCGCGTTGAGAACAATTCACCGGCAGAGGAAGCTGGTGTCAGGAGCGGGGACATATTATTGGAGATAGACCAGGCCCCGGTGAAGGACCTTGAGGATTTCCACAAAAAGATTCAGACCTATAAGAAGGGAGATACCATCCTCCTATTGATCAAGCGGGGAGGGGCTACCCTTTATCTGACACTGAAGGTCTCGGGATAGGCATTGGATTGATGATTGATGATTGAGAGATCTAATGTGAGAAGGCCTCTCCAACACCCCATGAGCGTTACAACCGTTACCGTTCCGGGATGCCAGGGATCAGTAAGGCTTCTCTCCAAGGCGTAGGCTCACCCTTACGGGCCGTAGGCTGAGCCATGGGAACTGTTTGCTAGAATTTATGAATAAAGTGCTCCTTTCCAAATCGTCAATCGTCAATCGTCGATCCCTGGCCCAGACCTGGTCTTCCCGGATCTAGTGGTGTGAGGTGAGAGATAGCGGAGCAACACAAGCAAGTCCAAGCTCAAAGGGTGTCGCACCAGGGCGAGCATCAATCCATAAGAGACAAGCGCCTGCCAAACTGAATATCCGACTTAAGGTAATAGGACGCCGGCCAGATGGATATCACGAATTGGTGTCCATAATGGTGCCCGTCGCCCTATTTGACTACCTTGAACTGGAGAGGCTCCCTCAAAAGGAAATCACCCTTGCCTGTGAGGGTCTCTCCCTGCCCGATGATGAGCAAAACCTTGTCTATCGAGCTGCGCAGGCCTTTTTTGCCCGCACCGGCATCGGCGGCGGGGTTTCCATAAGACTCACCAAGAATATCCCTATTGCGGCGGGCTTGGGAGGGGGCAGCAGCGATGCCGCTGGCACCCTTAAATGCTTGAACGATATGTGGTCCAACCCCCCCCTTGGCCCCCGGGATCTGTGGGAACTGGCATCGGTCCTAGGGGCCGACGTCCCCTTCTTCTTACTCAGCAGACCATCCATAGCTAGGGGGATAGGGGAGGTGTTGGAGCCTATTGAAAAATGGCCCAGATTCTGGTATGTTATAGTTACACCACCCCTTAAGGTCCCTACTTCGTGGGTCTATGCTAACTTGAAATTAAGGTTGACAAGGGGAGAATATAATTTTATATTAGCCCTCTTAAAAAAAGAGCCCATCCGGATAGGTCATATCCTTGAAAATGACCTGGAGTCGGTGACCGCTATTCATTTCCCTGTTATCAGAGATATCAAGAAGTCATTGCTAGATGCAGGGGCGGTGGGTGCCCTAATGTCAGGCAGCGGGCCCAGTGTCTTCGGAGTTTTCGAATCAAGAGATAAGGCCCTATTGGCAAAAAGATCTCTTGTGCCCCACAATATGGGGGATATTTTTTTGGCCCAGGGCCTTTTCTGACCTCTGTTTTCCGTCTTCCGTTCTGGGGTGTCGTCAAGTGGTAAGACACGGGCCTTTGGAGCCCGCATTCGGAGGTTCGAATCCTCCCACCCCAGCCAGTTTGGAAGCGACTGAAGTGAACTCAAGCGGATAAAGGTAAAAGTTAGTGGATGCGTTACTTCAACATCATGTTGGCGTTTGATAACTTTAGCTCACTTTAGATCACTTATTATTGTGGGGATGAGATTGGAACCGGAAATGAAGCTGTTCGGTGGAACATCCAACACATCTTTGGTGCTTGAGGTATGCGACTATATTGGTATTGCACCTGGAAAGATCAGCGCCAAGACATTTAGCGATGGAGAAACCCAGGTTGAAATCAGGGAAAATATCAGGGGCCGGGATGTATTTGTTGTCCAGTCCACCTGCACGCCGGTCAATGACAACCTCATGCAACTCTTGATAATTATGGATGCCCTAAAAAGGGCGTCAGCCAAACGGATCACGGCGGTGATTCCTTATTACGGTTATAGCCGGCAAGATCGAAAGGTCAAGCCGCGGGTCCCCATCAGTGCAAAGCTTGTTGCAGACCTAATAACCGTCGCCGGGGCGAACAGGGTTGTATCCGTAGATCTCCATGCAGGACAGATCCAGGGGTACTTTAACATACCGGTAGACAATATCTTTGCCGCTCCCGTCTTGTTGAAATATATTCACGATAACCTGCAAGACGAGTTGGTTATTGTCTCGCCCGATGCCGGGGGTGTGGAAAGGGCTCGCGCCTTTGCCAAGCGCCTTAATACATCCCTGGCCATAATAGATAAGAGGCGTGAGTCCGCCAATGTGGCAGAGGCGATGAACATTATTGGAGCGGTGGAAGACAAAACCGCTATTATCCTTGATGATATGGTTGATACGGCAGGCACATTAGTCCAGGCTGCTGGTGCACTGAAGGATAGAGGTGCATCGGAGACCCACGCCTGCTGTACCCATCCCGTCCTGTCAGGTCCTGCCATCGAAAGGATCGAGGCCTCACCCATCGACAGCCTGGTCGTAACCAACACAATCCCCTTGAATGATAAGGCCAGGAATTCCAAGAAGATCGTGGCCTTATCGGTAGCGGAACTCCTGGGGGAGACCATCAAGAGGATCCACGCTTCTGATTCAGTCAGTACGTTATTTGTCTAATTTTGGGGAGGAGAAGGCCCTAAGATTATGTGGCCTTTACTACTTTGTGAAAAATTTTATTAATGCCGGAGGTAATAAATGACTCAACCAGTGCTTGCTGCCCGAGTGAGAAAGAGCAAAGGAAAAGGGGCAGCCAAAAAGCTTAGACAGAACAACCAGATCCCTGCCATTTTTTATGGCCCCAATACAGATCCCATTATGTTAACAGTGGATTATCCTGAACTTGAAAACATGCTTAAACAGGGAATGGGCGAAAATATCATCTTGGATCTCGAGGTAAGATCGGAGCAGGGGACTGAGACACGAAAGGCCATCCTAAAGGACCTTCAAGTTGCCCCTGTCGATGACACTTTTGTTCATGCCGATTTTTACGAGATCTCAATGGATAAGGAAATCACCGTTGATATTCAAATCCGCCTGATGAACACCCCGGTAGGGGTGACAAACGGGGGTATCTTACAGCATATCAGAAGGGAGCTAACGGTCTCTTGCCTGCCTGATAAGTTGATTGATTCACTGGATTTGGATGTATCCGGCCTAGACATCGGGGATTCCTTACATATCCGGGATATTGAACTGCCGGAGGGTATCACCTCCACAGAAGAGGCCCATCAGACGGTGGCCGTAGTCGCCGCTCCTACCGTCAAGCTGGAAGAGGGTGAAGAAGAAGAGCTTGAGGAGAAGGCCGAAGAAGAGGCCAAGGAAGAGGCGGCCGAGCCGGAAGGTGAAAATCCCTAAGGGATTATCAATTTTTATCCAGCACCATCAAGGGAAGGGGGGTGAAAGCAGCCTCAGACAGTGTACTTGATCGCAGGCCTCGGCAATCCAGGATCACAATATAAGGATACAAGGCATAACATAGGTTTTAGGGTAGTAGACCTGTGGAGCCAAGAGCTGGGAGTACGTCTGAGCAACCGACGCTTCCAATCAAGAAATATACGAACAAGTCTTCGAGAGAAGAGCGTCATGCTTCTTTGCCCTCTGACCTTTATGAACCGGAGTGGCAAGTCGGTGAGGGCGTGTGTCGATTATTATGATCTGGAGTGCGGAGATGTTTTGGTCGTCTTCGATGATATTGATCTCTCGGTGGGGAGATAAAAGGTGGCCAGAAATGGCGGTGCCGGGGGACACAAAGGCGTACTATCCATCATCCGTAATCTGGGTAGCACGGA
>JAUUVE010000284.1 GCA_030589715.1 Desulfobacteraceae bacterium
AGAATCGCGGAGTTATGGAGCGGTAGATGACGATGATCAAACTTGAGCGCATGAAGACAGAGTGGCCCACACAGATCCCAGGAGCAGTCGGAGATGCCATCGTCGGATATGCCCTGTGCCAGAAGGGAAAGGGGAGAAAGAAGTGAAATCGTTATTGGTTATTGGTTAATCGCTAACTGATAACAAATAACTAATAACAAATAACCAATAAGGTGACATCATGTTAGCGAACTATGGATATAAGGATGCCTCTGGCGATTTTTTTATCACCATCGATACGGACAAATGTGACGGCTGTGGGGACTGTGTTTCGGCCTGTCCCGTGGATGTCTTTGAGGTTGTTGATGAGGACCCCAATGACCCCTTGCGGGATGAACCTGTGGCCATGGTGGCGGCCGATAAGAGGAAAAAACTGAAATATGAGTGCGGACCCTGTAAACCTCCATCCGATAGACCCCCACTTCCTTGCGTGGAGGGGTGCAAGGCAGGGGCCATCTCCCATTCCTGGTGATGAGTTACGATTGATTTGATATCATTGTAAGTTGCCTAGCAATTCCCGGTTCGACCATTAACCTCTGATCACAAACAACTCTCCATTCAAAACTGCCAAAATCGAGAGGACCCTTATGAGCCAAATAGATCTGACCATTGATGGGCAGGATATTCAGGTGCCCTCCGGTACAACCATCCTGGAGGCAGCCAAGGCCGCCGACATCTACATACCCACCCTCTGTTACCACCCGGACCTGCCAGGAGCCAAAGGAGCCCGGGCAGCCGGTGCATTCTATCAGGGGAAGAAAAGGACTGAAAATGCCATGCCGGATGAGCAAGGGAAAGGCTGCGGTATTTGCGTCGTGGAGGTGGAAGGTGAGGCAGACCTGGTGGGGTCGTGCGGCACCGAAGTCAGAGAAGGGATGGTGGTTAGTACCGAGAATGACCGTATCGGGGCCAAGAGGCAGGAAAACCTGATACCGATCCTCACTCGTCATCGTCACGCCTGTTTGACCTGTGCCCAACAGGAGGGATGTAGCAGGAGCCAGTGCTCTTCCAATGTGCCGGAAAATGAAAGGTGCTGCACCCTGTTCGGGCATTGTGAACTCCAGAATGTGGCCAACTATACAGGGATCTCTCCTTCAACTCCAAAATGGGTCCCTACAGATCGCCCTATCCTTGAGGGTGCTCCACTCTTTGTCAGGGACTATAATCTATGTATCGGTTGTACCAGGTGCGTCAGGGCGTGTGGGGATCTCCGGGGGATAGAGGCCATAGGCTTTGTATACGATCAAGATGGGCGGGTCCAGATAGGTTCTCTAGCGCCGACACTTGAGGAGTCCGGGTGCAAATTTTGCACTGCCTGTGTGGAGGTCTGCCCCACAGGGGCCTTGATGGATAAATCCGTACGTCCGGGGAAGAGGGAAGAAGACATTGTGCCTTGCAGGGATGCCTGCCCGGCCCATATTGATATCCCGGAATATCTGAGGCTGATAGCCCAGGGGAAACGGGATGAGGCCAATGCGGTGATCAAGGAAAAGGTACCACTGCCAGGGATACTGGGAAGAGTCTGTATCCATCCATGTGAAGACAAATGCCGTAGAGGAGAGATAAATGAACCCGTATCCATATGTGCCCTCAAGAGATATGCAGCAGACGGTGACAAAGGCCTCTGGAAGGAGAATACAAAGGCAAGGGAGGATACAGGAAAAAGGGTGGCCGTTGTAGGCTCAGGACCTGCCGGCTTGGCAGCGGCCTTTTATCTCAGGCTTCAGGGCCATGCGGTCACAATCTTTGAGGCCCGCGATCAGGCCGGGGGAATGATGCGGTATGGTATCCCCGACTACCGTCTTCCCCCGGACATACTGGATGGGGAGATCGCACAGATCCTGGATTTGGGGGTAGATCTAAGGACCAATCAGACCCTGGGAAAGGACTTCACCCTAGATCAACTCAAGAGTGAAGGGTATGATGCCACATTTTTGGCCGTGGGGGCCCGGTTGAGCCGGCGTATATCAATTGATGGCTCTGATTTGCCAGATGTCTTGTGGGGAGTTGATTTCTTGAGGAAGGTGGCACAGGGTGAAGATATCCACCTAAAAAAGAAGGTCGTTGTGATCGGTGGCGGCAACGTGGCGGTTGATGTGGCCCTGACCGCCATGAGGTGTGGTGCCAAAGAGGTGACGATGGCCTCTTTAGAGGACCGGGATGAGATGCCGGCCCACGACTGGGAGGTAGAGGGAGCCATTGCCGAGGGCGTCAAACTGGTGCCATCGTGGGGCCCTCATAAGATCCTGAGTGAAGATGGAAAAATAATAGGCATTGAGCTTGTTCGATGCGTCTCTGTCTTTGATGACAAGGGAAACTTCTGCCCCGCCTTTGGCGATGAAAAGGAGCGGATGGAGGCTGATCAGGTGATCATGGCCATTGGCCAGACCGCTGATCTCTCCTTTTTGGGACAGGATAGCCGGATCTCGGTGGATGGGGGTCTTATTGTTGTGGATCATGACAATCTTGAAACGGGCATAAAAGGGGTCTATGCAGGGGGCGATGTGACGGCAATGCCAGGCGCCGTCATACATGCCATTGCTGCCGGCAGAAAGGCAGCCTCATCCATAGATCAGGCCTTAGGGGGCACCGGTGATGTTGATGAGGTCCTATTTGAAAGGGCGGCCCCGGATCAGTATCTCGGAAGGGACGATGGGTTTGCTTCATGGCCGCGGGAAAAGGTCCCCGAGCTTGTGTTAGAAGTGAGGCGGCAGGGGTTTAAAGAGGTATCCCTGGGATTTGCTGATGAACAGGCGCTGAGAGAAGCAAAGAGGTGCCTCCAGTGTGATCTACGTCTTTATCTCCAAGGCAATCCCGCTCCCCCGGAGAAATGGCTGGTATTTAACGAGGAAAATGTCAATCAAGCCCCCGAGGCAGAGGGCGTTTATCAGTTCTACGATGAGGAGCATAGGGTGCTAGCCATCAAAGGGACACCCAATTTAAGAGAGACCCTGATACAAGAGCTTGAAGAGAATACCTCGGCGGAATGGTTTGATTTTGAAGAGGATAAGATGTACTCCCAGCGGGAGAGCGAATTGATCCAGCAATATCTCCAGGAGCATGGTGAGATGCCCGGAGGGGGGGATTCGGATCTGGACGATCTCTTTTAGGACGGTCGGTTGAGGCGTGAGAGGACCTGCTCGTATTTGTTGTTTGCGTCAAGGCGAATTTGATCCAGCTTATTTGAATAGTTTCTCTTTTTGGCAGGGTCCTTGATGGTCCGGATATTCGATTTGGCTATCTGGATAGAGCCATTAATGGCCCCCATGAGGAGTTCGCAGGCCACATAGAGGTGGGTTCGCATCTGGTCGGGGACCAGGAGGTTTAGCTGGTTGGCCCATTCAAGTGCGGCATTTGACTTTTCCACCACCGTCATGCTTACATCCAGGATATGGCTGAAATGCTGTTTTTTGTCCCTTTTTTCGGGATCACGCCTTGACTCCTTGAATTTCAGATAGGCCTCAGGGTCCTTTTTGACTATCCTCTCCACATCGCCCAACAGCCTCTCCACTTCTTTCCTGGCTGTCCTGATATTTTGTTCCATAACAGGATCGAGGCCTTCTCGCCGCATCTCAAAGAGAATGACCTTATACAGGAGACCAATGGCCAAACAACTTGCATAGGCAGAGGCTGCGCCGCCTGCGGGCAGCGGGGAGTCGGTAGCAATATTCCTCAAGAAATTCATTCTCCTGCCTTATGCCATCAAGTTGTGTTAGGGGGGTACGAATTATTGAGCTTACGAATAAAGATATCATGACAATCCTCCTGCATTCAAGATGAATTTCTATTTAAGGGAAAGGCTCATAGACCGACTATGCTTATTGACCTTCATTG
>JAUUVE010000225.1 GCA_030589715.1 Desulfobacteraceae bacterium
CTTCAATGTCCTTTTCCCCCTTGAGTCTGATACTATGCCTTTTGAAATAGAGTTCCCGCACATCTTTACCTTCAAGGCTTGTCTTGCCGAGGCAGCCCCTCTTATACTTGAACCCGCTCCCGCAAGGGCAAGGATCATTTCTTCTGATTTTCACCTTCTTATTTTTCATCAACGCTTTTCTCACCTCGGAGTTGGATCTAGCCCCTCGTATCCCTTTATCCGGTCTCCCATAGAATTAACTTGTTTCTTTCCCCTCACAAGAGCTCTAACGGGTATGCATTGGTCTGCTGGGGTCTAAGGCTTCCCGAGCATAACAGAACCACCATGACAAATCAATCGCTCTGCCCTCTTCTCCAGATGTGGGAATCTTGGGTGGATCCTTATACCGTCTGAATTGCAGAGCTGGATCCAACTGAAGCTTCTGGTAGGAAACGCATTGTAGCAAGGTTTTTCAATCGGGGCAGCGCATATCTCGCCGGGACTCGCTGTGCGTTTTCATCACTGCGATGCCAGGATCGTGGTACCACCATTGACACGGTCCAATGTTTTGGTATAGCCTTTTGCAGTGCAAAAGAGAGAATTATTTGTGAAGAGTGAAGAATGTAAAGCTATTGGGCCGATGGAATCAGGTAATAGGCGAGAATCAGCCATGTGGGAAAAGGAATTGGCCGTTGCCGGCGTCGCTGCAAGGGGGGCCGGAGAGATTTTGAACGGCATGTTCGGCCATGTGGGTCACATCACAAAAAAGGGTGACATAGACCTTGTCACCGAGGCAGACCTACAGGCGGAAAGAACCATCCTGGAAATCATCCACAATAACTTCCCTCAGGATGACATCCTCTCTGAGGAGGCCGGAAGGGATGGGAACGCCTCGGACCGAATCTGGGTTGTTGATCCGCTGGATGGGACAACCAATTTTGCTCACGGGTTTCCCTTTTTTGCCATCTCCATAGCCCTCGAAATTGAAGGCGAAATAGTGGTTGGGGTAGTCCACAACCCTTATATGGATGAGTATTTCGCGGCATCAAAAGGTGCGGGGGCCTACCTGAACAAAGGGCCTATTCGGGTCTCCAAGACCCAAGACCTGGGAGATTCCCTCCTTGCAACTGGATTTCCTTACGATATCCGTGAAAGACCCCATGGGGCTATGGAGCTGTTTCAGAGGATGGTGGTCAGGACCCAGGGTGTAAGGAGACCGGGGTCCGCCACCCTCGACCTATGTTATGTGGCAGCGGGCAGGCTGGATGGCTTCTGGGAAGAGGGTCTGAAGCCTTGGGATACGGCCGCGGGAACGGTCATTGTAAGAGAGGCGGGGGGCATACTTACTACTCTGGAGGGAAGGCCATATTCGCCTTATCTGAAAAGCATTGTGGCTGCTAATCCTTACATTCACGAAGAAATGATAAGGGCGCTGAAGGGATGAATCGGAGGTCAGGGGATGGAAGACAGAGATCAGAGGTCAGAAGTCTGATGACAGAGGGCGGAAAACGGTAGTCAGTGGTTAGTAGGCAAGGGTAAAGGATTGTGGTTCGGTGGGCGGCGGACGGAATTTAAGGTTTTTGTAAAAGGGCATCCACCTTGTCTGGTGAAAGACCGTGAATCAGGACCGATTTTTGTCTTGACCGCTCTCCTGAAATAATTTCCACATTCCCTTTGGAGAGCCCCAATCTCTTGGCAAGCAATCCTTTGAGGGCCTTGTTGGCCCTTCCCTCAACTGGCGGAGCGGTCAGCTTTACCTTAATCATTCCTTCCCCAAAACCAATGATCTGATTCCCGGAAGACCTCGGAATAACCTTCACACTGATGACGGTCTTGGGGCTTCCTGTTGGAATCCGTTCATCTGCCATTGTTCACTTGTCACCGGTCAGCGGTGTCGGTGGTCAGAACTCACCCCCAAGGGCCTGACTGTACCCTATGATCCCATACGCATGGCCAATTCTGCCAGACTCCGGACCAGGAAGGACTGGACAAATATGATGACCAAGATCACGATGATGGGCGAGAAGTCCATACCCCCAAGGCTTATGGGGAGCCTTCGTCTTATGGGATAGAGGAGAGGCTCTGTTATGGCGGTCAAGAACCGGACTATGGGGTTGTAAGGGTCAGGATTGACCCAGGAGATTACTGCCCGGCCAATAATGATCCACATGTAGAGGGTCAATGCAATATCAATTATTTTCGCCACTGCGGCCAAGAAATTGCCAATGATGAACATGACTTCTCCCTGTATCTCCAACTTATTAGTCGGGGTTGCTCACAACCACTTCCGGGCCACGCGTGAGGCACAAGGTGTAAGGCATAGGGCCATACTGGGGCCATCAGCCCCGTGCCCTGCGCCTTAACCCGTGAGCCAATTTGCGTATGTCGGAGCAGGCCGTAAGCCGGGTCCTGTTTCCCGAAGCAGTCACCCGCTTTCGGGACAATGACCATTCATCTAGTCCCGCCATTACTAGCGGGATCAAGCGACCCACCCGGGAACTCGGACGGACCACCCTCAACCGTTCCCCTATTTGGTCTTGCTCCAGGCGGGGTTTACCAAGCCCCCGCCGTCACCGGCGGGGCTGGTGAGCTCTTACCTCACCCTTTCACCCTTACTCCCGCCGCAGGCGCTCAGCCTGCTGCGGGGGCGGTCTCCTTTCTGTGGCACTTTCCTTCCCGTCGCCGGGACTGGGCGTTACCCAGCGCCTTGTCCTGCGGAGCCCGGACTTTCCTCTCCCTCGCCAGAACGACAAGGCAGCGGTCATTTGTCCTGCTCCAACATACGCTCCTTTATGATCACGGATTGCGGATTTGTGTTTCAAACGGCTTCCGTATCAACAAAACTAGCACCGTCATGCTTGAGGCTATCATGGAGAAGGGGCTTCGACCTTGAATCGTTCATCTTCGCCCCAATAGATGATCCGCAAGCAATTGGGGCAGTTCATAAGTCCGTCTCCTCTAATCAATTCATTAAATTTCTGAGGCGGAATCCCCATGTGGCACGTCTGGCAAACCCCCTTGATGACCGGGCTTACAGCGAGACCCCATTTTTGTTTCCTGAGGTTATCATACCTCCTCAACAACGCCTCGTCAATAGTCCGGCAGAATCGGGTCCTCTCCTTCTCAAGTATCTCCAGGTCTTCCTCAAGGGCCTTCAATTCCTTAGCAATCTCTTCCCGGTCCCTTTCAACCTTTTCCCCTAATTCCTCCTTCTTTGCCTTGCTAGAGGAGCACTCGGCCTCAAGCTCCTCGATCTCCTCCATGATCTCTATGGCCCTGTCCTCCAAGAGGGACTCCTCTCGTTTCACATCACCAATCTCTTTCAGGGCTGCCGTATATTCCTTATTTGATTTGACATTGCTTAGCTTTATGGTGCTTTTCTCTATGCGGCTTTCGAGTTCTTTAATCTCCTGCTCGGCCCCTCGTCTGTCCCGCTTATAACCCTCAAGCCGATTTAACTCGTCCTCCAACTGGTCTTCGAGGATCTTCAACTCTTCCGTAAGCCTCTCGATCTTGATAGGGCCTTCCTGCTTCTTGGTCTGTATATCCCCTATCCGGGTATCACAATCCTGAAGGCCAATCAAAAGCTTTATCTGTTCTTCCAATTTGTTCACCTCACCCAAAAGAAATTGACTATTGACCATTGAACATTAAGGGGTGCCTTTGATGATTAAATAGCATTAAACAATCTTCAACCGTCAATCCAAGACCCGCACAGGATCGGTCTCATCCTCGTCTACCTCAAGGTCCACTTCCCAGCCTTCTGCCTCGAACCTCTCCCCTAAGTTTTTGCCAAATATCCTGAATGCGATCTTTTCTGTAGCAAAATGCCCTGCATCGATCAAGGCGATCCCCAGGGATTCGGCCTCCAGTGCATGGTGGTAGCTCACATCCCCTGTCAAAAGGAGGTCAGCCCCCATGGTAGATGCCAAGGGCACCAGGCTACCGCCAGAGCCGCCCACCACGGCCACCCGGCGAATCCGGTCATCTGCTTTGCCGCAAATATTCACATTTCTCGACCCAAGGATTCCCTTTATCATCTCCGCTACAACCGACAATTCAACCTGCTCGGGCAGGACACCTATCCTCCCCAATCCCACGCCGTCCTCCCCGTCCATCCCTTTTAAAACCCCCACATCCTGGAGATCCAGGAGCCCTGCCAATATATCGTTTATTCCCCCCTTGGCCCTGTCAAGATTTGTATGGGCCGAAACCACAGAAATCCCGCCCTTTAAAGCCTCAAGGATGACCTCTCCGGGATAACCATTGATATCCACCCTTGATAACGGCTTGAGAATCAGGGGATGGTGGGTAAGCAAGAGCTGTGCATCACCCCTGTGCGCAGCCCTCAAGGACCTCAGGGTCGGATCGAGGGCCAGAAATACCTTTCTGATCTCTTGGGAGTAAGAGCCAACCTGGAGACCCGGGTTGTCCCATGGCTCGGCCAGCCGTGAAGGAGCCAACTCCTCCAGCAGTTCCAGGACATCTTTTAGCCTGGGATTCATGAATAACTTGAGCCCCTTTTACTCCGAATAGAAATTTAAAGGGCGCACCCTCCATGGATGCGCCCTTTAAGAGATTATCCCTCACCTCTTGGATAGAATGGCTTTGACAGTACTCTTAATAATACCATTTACTACCAACCTTTGGTGGGCCCACCTGGGTTCGAACCAGGGACCTACCGGTTATGAGCCGGTGGCTCTTCCAGCTGAGCTATGGGCCC
>JAUUVE010000119.1 GCA_030589715.1 Desulfobacteraceae bacterium
CGCTCAACCCTTGGCCCTTGTCAAAGGCAAATAGTGTGACTGTACCTGTTTTCTTCTCGATCAGCGTCTTGCTTACCACAGACCCTTCTTGGTAAGCGACGAGATTGACCAGACTGCTTGCAGCGCGTTCTTGTTCCATGGTGATTCCCCCTTACATCAACGGCGGTGAACAATTTAAGTAAGCAGAAGAATTTATGTGTTCTCCTTTATATTGGGATATTACAGAGAAATTTCTATATTGATTTTTCTGCAATATCAGTACATAGAATAAAAGGATAAACTTTGAGTCCAGGAAGTATTATGGGGAATCATAAACAATCTGTCAAGGAACGGGACTGGCGTAAGCCAAAGAAATTATTGGATCTTGTTGGAGAGGTGCTGTGACGGAAGCTCTATGGCATCCTTACGGAGGAGGCATACTTAGCCTGGATGATTCGTTGAGGAGGAGATGAGATGCAATGCGATAGGTGCAAGGACTCTATTGAAGCCGGAGAGAAAAGAGAACATCACGGGCAGGTCCTGTGCGAGGACTGTTATATGGACGCGCTCTCACCTGCGCGAACCTGTGACCCGTGGGCGGTTCACAGTGCCAAGTCCTTAGCCCAGCAGGAAGGCCGGGTTGAAGTAAATGAGGTTCAGGAAAAGATTCTCCGGATATTGGAAGAGACCGGTGGCGTGGGGCAAAAAATCCTGGTGGAGAGGCTTCGGATAAGGCCTTCAGATCTGGAACGAGAGATTGCAGCTCTTCGACACATGGAGAAGGTGAGGGGAGAGCTGAGGGATGGGAAAAAGGTGGTGCGGCTGTGGTAGGCTGTTTTTACAGCAGATCTTGGTATATGGTGAAGACCCTCTGAGGCGAGATTGATGTCAGAGAGATCGAATGTTTTCAAAAAGACCTACCGTGATTACCTGTCCCAGGTTGCGGGATTGGACCTCAGGTCCATGCAAGAAACACTAGGGATTCAAGTGGATGGCGAGGAGGCAATCGTAGCCTTTTTTGGGCGACCCTACCGGGTTTGTACAAACGGCATCTTCACGCCCAGTGGAAAGGAGTCTGATTTCGCCGTAAACATTGTCCTCTGCAAATACCTTCTGATCTGTCCAGAATTTACCCCCAAGAGGGATGACTGGGTATCCTACAAGGATTTCAAGGATGCTGCACCCTTTGCCGGCGCATTTGTCAACACGGCCGAAAGACCTATTGCCGAGAATTTTTCCAACCGCCTGGAAGATCTCAAAGTGGCCTGCAAGGCCTTTGGGGCGCGCCCTCCCGGCATGGATCTCTCCTATGACCTTTCTATCTGCTTCGATCCGTTGCCGAGGGTTCCCATGCTAATGCTCTTTAATGACGCGGATGATGAATTCCCTGCCCAATGCTGGCTTCTTTTTGAGCGGCGCGCGGAAAGATATCTTGACATGGAATGTCTGGCCATACTGGGGATGTTTCTGGCGGAGCATCTCAAAAAGGCTGGGAAGGATGGAATTTAGAGGGGAGTTGATAAAGATGATGCCCATGTAAAAAGTGCTTTTTACATGGATTCAGGAATTGTGAATTAAAGAGTTCTTCAAATCCAAACTTTTTACGAAAGCATCACATTTGATGGCAAAAATAAGAGAGATCTTACGGAAGGGATGTCATGGATAGAAAAAAACTCGACTTAAAATTGATGTGTTGGCTGCTGGCCTTCGTTTTTGTCGTGCCTCAATTGGGAATTGCCAAAGACAAGACAGTAAATCCGGATAAAGTGGCGGATATCAAGAAGTTAATTGAGATGACCCGCCTGGAAGATGTTGTTTTACTCTCCTCAAATAAGATACTCGATCAGATTTTGCCTATGTTAAAGAAGGCGATGGCAAAAAATACCCCGGCACTTACTGAGGCCGTATTTGAAATTGTAAGAAACACAACCATGTCATTGGTGCAACGTCAAATCTGGTCTCCAGGTGGTCTCGTGGACAGAGTGGTTCCCATATACGATAAACATTACACCCATGCGGAGATACAAGCCCTTATCAAATTCTATAAGAGCCCATTGGGACAGAAAGTGGCCGCCCTTAAGCCTGAGATAACAAAGGAGGGCATCATAGTTGCCGAACAATGGTTAAAATTTCTTAAGCCTTTGTTGATTCAAGCAATAAAAATGAGTTTGGAAAAAGAGGGGTATCTCTTGGTTAAGAAAGACCAAAAATAATTCGACCTGTGCGGTCAAGTTCAAGGGTATACAGATTAAGGAGAGCCTTTATTCACCGCAGAGACGCCCTGTAGGATCTTCCGGACCTACAGGGCAAACGAAGGACGCAGCCTCCGCCCCGTTGCGGGCCTACGCCTTCTCCGAGCTGTAGGCCCTACCCTCCGGCCTGGAAGCGTACGGGCTGGAAGCGGAGCCGGAAACCGGAGAGGGAGATAAAGGCTTTTCTCTTTGCCGTTGACCCCGGTTAAATAGCTTTCGGATTTAACTGGGCAGGGAGGACGGCAAAGAGAAACTACTCAGTTTGGCTAAGGTAAACGTGGCAAAAAGGGCTCCATATCCTGCTTCTTTGCCTGGGCAACCTTAAGAAAAGCTAAGGCGAGATGATTTTGCCCCCAAGAAGGCTAGGGCTTTTTGTTTTCGGCCCTCCTCCGGGGTCAGCGGAAAACAAAAGAGAAGTAACCTCTGCGTTTCTCAGGGTTGTTGTGTTAAGATGCTATGGACTTCGATATTGGGGGTACTGTTATGGACAATAAAGAGAAGAAACATTACGCAAGAAAGCATTTGCCGGACCGAAAGGTGAAGCCAAGGATTGCAGGGTCCTTAAAAGAGCGGGCCACAAGTGGAGAGATAGCCTGCGCTTCCGCCTTTGGGCTTGCTGCTGATTTAGGAGAATCGCCTGGCGAGGTAGGGCTCAATGCAGATCTCCTTGAGATCCGGGTAATCAAATGCCAGCTAGGACTTTTTGGCTACCGGCCACAGAAGAATATCGTAAGACCCTCGGAGAGTATCTCACAGGACTTGGAGGGGGCCATTCGCCAGGCCTTGATAGATAAAAGGCTCCCTTGTAGGTCCTCCTGGGATATAGCCGAAAGGCTCAACATAAGCAAGATGGAGGTTTCCTCAGCCTGTGAGGCATTGGGCATAAAGGTATCCTCATGTCAGTTGGGGGCCTTTTGAAATGTATAAAAAAGCCACCATCCCCACACTGAGGATGGTGGCCCAAAGATTACGATCATTAACAGGAGGAGCAAGAGCTTCCGCACGAAGCCTCTTGCTGCATATTGGATGCAATGTTAAAACCCGAGCCCATGTGGGTATTAACATAATCCACCTTTATGGGTCTTACGCGCTCATATAGCTCCTTTTCAATAATATAGGTAAGACCCCTATCATCAAATACCTCGTCATTTTCCCTTGACTCATCCAGAGCCATGCCCAAACCGGGCCCGGCTCAACCGCCCTGGGAAAGCATGATTCTGATGGAGGGAATTTCCTCCTTTTCCTTTAAGAAGTCCTTTATCATTTCACTTGCTTTTTCTGTAACTTCAAACATATCTACCTCCTCATGGGAATTTCTCTTATGGCGTTCCTCTATAATATACACTAAGACCGCTCTTGTCAAATATGGGGCACTCGGCGCCTATCCCCTGATCCTTCTCAGAGTTACTGTGCTAGCCACGGGATGACATAGGTCTTTTATCCGTTCCTCCGTCCCCCCTCTCCAGTGAGGCAGTACAATGAAAAACCGTTTATAAATTGACAAATTTGTGACTTGCAAGAATCTACGGATGCACCCCTAGCCTTTGGTTCAACCAGATCAAGACCTTGTCAAACTCCTGTTTGAGTTCTGCCATGGCCCTCCCGCGGTGGCTTATGCGGTTTTTTTCTTCTGAGGACATCTGTGCAAAGGTCTTTTCCAAAGGGGGATAGTAAAACAGGGGGTCATAACCAAACCCTTGGGTCCCGGTCAATTCGTGAGCAATAACACCCTCACATGTGCCTTCGTATAGGAGCGCTGCCCCGGGGGGCACTGAAATAGCAAGGACGCAGACGAACTTGGCTGACCTGTCTTCAACGCCCTCCATGGCCTTTAGCAGCTTCAGGTTGTTTGCCTCGTCTGTTGCATCCTCGGCTGCATAGCGCGCAGAGAGGACACCAGGCACCCCCCCCAATGCCCTCACCATCAACCCGGAATCGTCCGCCAGTGCCGGTAGTCCAAGGACCCTGGCCGTAAAACGGGACTTCTTGACTGCATTGTCTTCGAAGGTATCGCCATCCTCCTCCACCTGGGGGATCGGCCCATAATCCTTGAGACTCCTTATCTCCACGTCAAAGCCGGCAAGCAATCCCCTAAACTCGGCTATCTTCCCTTCATTTTGAGTGGCTAGGACAAGCGGTCTATCAAGGTTCATGGGACCCTGATCCTCTTCATCTTCTCCAGGTGTTGTTCAATTTCACGAGCAATCTCCTCAAAACCAGGTTTTCCGATCAACGCAAACATGGCATGTTTGTAAGCCTCCACCCCCGGCTGGATAAATGGATTGTGGCCCAGAAGATAGCCGCTTATGGCAACAGACCTTTCCATCATGTAGTATAGCTGTCCCAGGTTAAAGGCGTTCCTTTTCGGGATCTCCACTGTCATATTAGGGACCCCCCCATGATAATGGGCATATGCCGGCCCTTCAATAATCTTTCGACTGATGAAATTCATATCCAGACCACTATCTACAAGAAAATTCAGGCCATCCAGGTTGTCCTCGGTCCCGGGGATCCGGACTCGATTATCGTGCTCCTTGAGCAGAAGGAAGGTCTCAAGAATGTTCCTTTCCCCTTCCTGGACCATCTGTCCGTTGGCGTGGAGCTTCTCGGAATAAAGGGAGGGGGAGACCCACAGGCCGTGGCCTTCGTGACCCTCGCTTTCGGGAAAGAGCTGCTCCATCCACCTTGCAACGGAGTAAAGGGAAACGGCATTTGTGGCCACTACCTCGACCTTTTTTCCCGCTCGCCAGGCAGAGTGTCTCATGGCCGCGTGTACCAGTGAGGGATTCTGCCAGAAATCATCACCTAGGGCGATCTCCCTCATGTTTTTGAACCCGGCCACGAATTCCTCTATATCAATATTTGCCATGGCCAGACCAACTAGCCCAACATCGGTCAGCACCGAATACCTCCCTCCAATGTTGTCTGGGATCACAAATGAGCGGTAGTCTTTCTGCTCAGCCATCTTCCTCAAGGCCCCACTGACCTTATCCGTTGTCACAAAGATCAACTCACTGGCCTTATCCCCCCAGCTCTTCTCCATCATATCCTGAAGAATCCTAAAGGCTATGGCCGTCTCCGTGGTCGTCCCCGACTTGGAGATGACATTTATTGCCACCCTTTTCCCTTCCAGAAGGTCCAGGGTATCCCGAAAAAAATCCGGATCCATATTATAGCCCAGGAAATAGATTTCCGGGGCCCCACCCCTCTTCTCCCTGTCTAACTGGTTGAAATATTGATGGGTAAGGGCACGGACCGTGGCCTCAATCCCCACGAAAGACCCGCCAATGCCGATGGAGACGAATGCATCCACTTCACCTGCCACCCCTCTGGTGACTGACTTAATATCTCTGAGGTGCTCCCTTGTTATTTCAGACGGAAGGTCTTGCCATCCTGTCATGAGTATATCACCATCGTAGATGTCCCCTTGGTTATTCTTGAGCATATGGTGGACCTTCATAACGTCGGGGATGAGGGACTCCACCCCCTCCCGGCTGATGGAGCCGTCTCCCGGCGCATCAAACATGTATGTCACATCCAAGGAAATCCCGTTTGACGTCCTAAACTCTTCCGAATCAAAGGGGCTCTGCTCTTCTCGTCCCCTCTTTATCTGTTTCTTGACGGTCTCATTTTCATCCATATGGATGAGTTTCAGGCCTTCCATGGCATTCTCCTGTCAGGTATGGTGGGGAGGGGTTGGTTTCCGTGGATGTGGAGGATATATCAATATCGCTCGAGATTGTAAAGGAGGAGTGGCCCTTTCAAAGGGGGAGTCAAGCCTCATTGGCCAGGTATCGACAATTGAATACTTGAGGGATTTTTCTAGCGAGCCCCAACAATCGCAAATCGCAAATTTTCAATTTTTGGACTTTTCCGGTTTTTTCAGCATCTCCTCTGGGTCGATCATGATCTTGTTCGCATGGTAATCCGCCAGCTCAAAGGGATAGTCGTTTTGGGAGGATACTGCAGGGTAGTTCTTAGAGTCCTTGTCCTTCTTGGCAAATATTGAAAGGGTATATTCCTGATGACCCTTTAGCCGGACCGTATAAATGGGATCTTTGAAGTCATCCCTTTTGCGATCCCCTATGTATCTCTTGCACTCTAGACCAGAGAGGGTTTTGAGTAGAGAACTGACCTTGGATTTGTCACCCTTTTTGCCCTCTGGATTGACCCAGACCGTTTCCTTCTTGACATCGGGCTTCTTCTCCTTATCAGCCTCCTGGCTGGAATCCGCTTCAACAGGCACCTCTTTGCGCTCCAAGAGCAGCTCCTTTTGGGCCTTGCTTATTCGTATTTTGCTGATCTCCTTTTTGTCAAAAGAAAGGACCTTTTTGTCCCGCAGGCC
>JAUUVE010000216.1 GCA_030589715.1 Desulfobacteraceae bacterium
AACAGACCGGTCTTTATGTCCCCCCAGAGCCCGACTTCTACGGGATGGTTCTTCTCGATCTCCCGGGCACTCACATCAAGATGAATCACCTTGCTTTTTCCTGTTAGCAACGGAGGGGTGCTTAGGAACCGGCTGAAAATATTGCATCCAACAGCCAGGATGACATCGTGCCGGCTAAGGGTTTCGGCTGTCGTTGGACTTTCCAGGTTCAGGAGGCCCCAAAATTGCGGGTGATCTGTGGGAAAATTGACCTCAGAATAGATGGCCGCGGCCACGCGCGCACCGAGAATTTCGGCCACCTTCACGGCTTCCATGACCGCCCCGGTCTGGGCGACCCGATCCCCGACCATCATCAATAAATTCTCAGCTCCGGCCAACAAAGGAGCCGCCCGTTCCAGGGCCTTTTCATCCGGGCGCATGCGGGCGTAGACCGGAGAAGCAGGCGTCAAATCCAGCTCCGCCTCCTCATCGAGGACGTTCCACGGGAGAGAAAGAAATACCGGACCGGTGGGCGGTGTGGATGCGGTGCGGAAGGCCCGGCGTATGGCCACGGGCACATCCGCCGCATGGCGCACCTCCCAGCTCCATTTGCTGTACTGGCGGCACATTTCCACAAGGTCACCCGAAAGCAGGGGCTCTTCAACGAGCATGCGGGTGTCCGATTGGCCTGCGGTCAATATCAAAGGCGTGCCGCCCCGGTAAGCATTGTAGAGCATGGAAATGCCGTTTGCTAACCCCCCTGCAATGTGAAGGTTCACAAAGCTGGGTTTGCCCGTCGCTCTTGCATAACCGTCCGCCATGGCAACCGCCGACGCCTCCTGGAGGGCCAGGATATACTTCAACTGGGGAAAATCCTGCAGCCCGTCCATAATGGGAAGTTCGGTGGTGCCTGGATTACCAAAGACATACTCCGCCCCATGGGCAATCAACATCTCTATCAGACCGTGACCAGCTGTCTTACGCAACGTCTCTTCGCTCCTTATAATCCGCACTAAAACTATGTAACTCGGCAATGGCACGATGTACGATATCCTGATCAATCTCCAAGGCCTGGCATACCGCATCGGTGATCTTTAATCCATGGGGTGGACATCCCGGGACAAAAATACCCCGATCCCGATATTCCTTGGCACAACGACCGAGGACAACAGGTTTTTCTTTTAACGGAGGTATTTCCTCGGGTGTTCCCATGATGAGTGTCAAATCGGGTAATTTTTCGTGAAATCCCGCTTTATTGAGATAGATGAATGTGCTCACAGTTTCTCCCATGCAGCCGGTGCAGGAATCCTTTTCGATGACCTTTGCACCACCATATAGATCCTTTGCTGCCTGTAGAAATGGGATGAACGGCTGTCTAACATCATCTATCCTTTCCCCGCGCACCTCGATGAGATCCATGTCGCAGATCCCAAGATTGGCTTCGGCAGCCAGTTGAACGTGCAAGATTTCCCGTACATCAAATCCTGCGGCGGCTGCACAGACCGCGTCAACCGCAACAACATCGCTTCCCGCAAAAATCAAGCCCAAAGGAACCCTATCGGCCGCCTCGGCCTGGGAGCCCCATGCACCCTGAACGCCGACAATCCCATCGACGATGGTGAACGTCGGCTTTGCAACCCGGTTTAAATCGACGATCCCTCGATCCAATCCCAACTTGTGAGTGCGTTTTTTCTCGTTACCCGGCAGGACACCTTTCATGTTTTTGAGTCCGCACGTGATTCCCGTGCGAATATGCGTTTTGATCACGGGCAGGGAGATGATCACATCCGCTTCCAAAGCGGTCTTGGCAATGGCGAACCTTTCCATCACAAAGGCATCGGGCACGTTCACCTCGACTTGCTCGTCACGGTTGAGATCCACCACCTCCACGCCGAGTCTTTTAGCGACTTCCGTCACGCCCGCTATTTCCATACAATGCATGGAGTTCCAGGTTTCTCGAAAATCATAACCAACAGAAGAGCCTTCACCAACGACGACCTTCTTTGGATGTCTTTCCAAGACCAATTTTGTGACTGCTTCTACCACCCTTTCATCCGTGACGATTCCTGTGCCTGTCTTTGCGGGGAGCACCGTATTGGGTTTGATCAGAACCTTGGCGCCTTCCCACGCCACGTTTTCAAAACCGTCAGTCAAGGAAACGGCTTTTCTGACCGCCGCCTCCACATCCCTACTTTGAAGTCTAACGATTGATACGACCGACAACTTGTCTCCTTCCTCGAACTTTACAAGTTAGTTCGCTTTGCTCACAATTGTCCTTCGGACTCCCCCACCCTCCGGCTCGTAGCCTACAGCTCGGAGAGGCGGGTCCCCAGTTTGGGGACGGAGGAACGAAGGAGTTGTACAATTTCCGAGACGTCCAATTAATACACGAGGCGGCCTCCGGGTGCAACCAAATCCGAATGCTGTATTGATATAATGCTTTAGGACAGAGATTATATCCCGCGACAGCGGGATGGCAGTTTGAGCTGAATCCGCCTCCCTGTTAAATGCGGAGCATATATAAGCGGGATCAAGGATTCAGCTCAAAAAATACTCAGGGCCTCTGCGGCCTCTGTGAGAGATAAGCCATGCTCTTTGAGGGTTTCCTCCAAGCCACTCATTCTAGCCGCGGCAATCGATCTGGATCAGACGCCCTTGAGTATGGCCAGCTGAGCCAATGCATCGTAATCGTAATCGGCCGGTGAACTGACAGAGAATGTATCCGGCAGGCTCACCGGCGGCTCCCCTTTGACGGACTTGGCCAGCTCGAAGGCCTTCTCCACCCTCTCCTCATCACCCTCCAGCGAGAGGTGCACGGACCCCTCGGAGCCCCCGACGCCACCGGAGCCTAAATGATAGGCCCTGACGCCGGCCAGAATGGCGAAGGCCTGAATCTCGGTGATCACCTCGGCCAGAGGCACCGGGACGAGCTTTATGGGTATGCCGGTGCTGTATTTGAAGTGGTAGAGGCCAGTATGTTTTGCAGCCTCAATGACCGAGGGGACCAGCTTCTCAAGGCTCACCGAGATGATAAGATGAGAACCTCTGGGGGTGAGTATGGGCCAAGCCATCCCAATGGTGCCGGCTTTGACCGAAGCGACGTAGATGCCGGCGTTACCTTCGTTGTCTACGGCATTGGCCCCCTTGATGAAAACATCGTCGGGCCCAAAGTTGAGTATCTCAACATTAGAGTCGGCGCCCTCCACTACTTTCCCATGTCTGATGACGTGGCGGGTGCTGGGGGGCGGGCCCATATAGGAAGTGGTGATCCCATTGCAGACAATGCCCACGGTCTGGCCTCCCTTGGGCTCAACCGTGATGCCAAAGAGCTCCTCGGTGATATAGGCAGTGGTAATTCCCCTGGCGATGATGATCATCCCCTTTTTCCAGGCATCCTGGACCTCGGGGAGCGCAACCGTGGCCTTCGCCAGAAGCCGCCGGGAATCAGCAGGGTTCAGGACCACCATGGCAGAAATCTGTTTGCTACCAGGTGTGGGTTCCGGAATCTCGACTTCGTAGAACATATCTGCCTCCTTGGATTAGAGATGTTAAGAACAACTCCTCTTTCTTTGATTCGAGATAACTTATAGGAGGAAAGCCTTTATGTGTCAAATGAAATAAGGTGCGCTATGTTTTTTTCGCTTGACAACCACCCGCAACTCGGTTAGATGAGACGACCTTGTAGGTTCTCCGCACATTTGTAGGTCTTACAGCGCGATCTGGATTGGCCCTGCCATATTCGAGAGGGGTTGCCCGAAATGCAAGGGTTCAATGCGAGTGGTCGCCTTTGGAGATGATTCGGATGTGATCAAAAAGATTTTGAAAGATTTAGGGCTATGGTTGCACAAAAGTTCACCCCCACTGGTGAAATGGGGTAAGCCCTTGACATGGGAGTGCGCCGATTAAAACCGGCAGGGACTCGGGAATAAAAGAGTCCTACGATGAAGTGATGGGAAAAAGGGGTTAGGTTGGGCCAATGTCAGGAATTTTTTATGCCTGCCCCCTTTATTGTTTTTTCTAAAAGATTAATTGAATCAACATCTTAAGTCTTATCCCCATTCTTTTACCTTTATCGCACCTGCCTTCAGAGACCTCTTGGCCGTTTGCTTTTTGATTGGCACGAGGTTTGCTCCCTCTATTATCAAGATTCAGATATAGACTTTCGTAGGGGTTGGATCGCGTTTTTTAAATCCTCATAAAAAACAGATGAAATGATCCATCCTAATTATTTCGTTGTTTTGATTATTATTGTTAAAGGGAATAGATATTAAATGAATGCAATACTGCTTGAATTAGTCGCTCCCATGCTTACCTGCCCGGAGATCAATTTTTTGGGGTTCAATTTGAGGTCTGGTTCTTTGGGTTTTGTAAGTAAATATCGCAATGCTTGCGTTAACGAATACCCCGATGATTGGAAATATGCTGTTGATTACCTATCCGAATGGATTCGAGAGCTCTCAAATTTGTATCGACATCGAATTGTGATTCGAGTAATTGATGCCCAGTCTCCTTTAGGTTTATGGAAGCAGATACGATACAGACTTTTTCGCTTTCCCGCCTTTATCGTGGATCGGAAACACACTTACATCGGGTGGGATTACCAGGAACTTGAGACCCTTATTGACGAACAAATCCATAATGGAGTACCCTGAAAGAAGGGGTCGGGCCTCAACATTTAACATTCCTGTTGAATGTTGAGGCCTGACCCCCCCTTTCTTACGGGTCGGAGGCCGATTCTCGGATTCCGCCCTGTGAGGATTATCTCATCCAGCCCAAATACGGCACATGTTGTGGCTCTTTTTTCATTGACTAACAGGGAAAATTTTG
>JAUUVE010000078.1 GCA_030589715.1 Desulfobacteraceae bacterium
ATCAAGGCCAGGGCCGTAAAAAAGGCTGCAACTGCCCTTATAAATGAGGAAAAACTGGTCTATTTTTCCACAGGGAGCACTACCATGTACGGCCTTAAAGGACGCGGTCAGACCGAGGACCATTAGGTCTGATTGTTCAGCCTGATTTTGCAACATAACACTTGGGGTCGCCATCCGGGCCGGATGGTGACCTCTTTTTGTTTTAGTGGGGTGTCAAATGAAAGAACCACAATGTTCAGAAGAATTCATAGCGCAACAGAAGGCGATTCTGTCTGAAAACCCTGAATGCGCCAATTCGAGCTACAACCTTGGTGTTGCCCTTATGGAACGGGGAAAACTGGATGAAGCTATTGAGGCCTTTGATGAGGCCATTGCCAACAGCGGCCGCATGTTTGAAGCATGGGTCAACCTGGGTTACATCTATTTCAAGAAGGGCGAACTGGAAAAAGTTGTGGGGGCGAACCAAAAGGCCATTGAGATTGAACCGAGATTCGCACGCGGGTATGCCAACCTGGGGTTTGCCTATCTTCAGATGACCAGAACAGACGAAGCCATTGATGCCTTGAACAAGGCCATTGAATTTAACCCGGAGATCGCCCAGGCATGGAGCAACCTGGTCAATGCCTATCTGCAGAAGGAGGACTCTGACAAGGCGATCGAGACCGGGCTAAAAATGGTTGACCTTGCGCCTGATTTTGCCTTGGGGCAAAACAATCTCGCTTTTGCCTATTACAGCAACGAGGAGTATAAAAAGGCCATTGAACACTTAGACAAGGCTGTCTCATTAGGATTCGAGCCTCATCCTGAATTCCTTAAAAAACTGGAGCCTTACCGCCAACAATGAACCTCCCCCAACTGTTTCGGAGCTATGAACTCTTAGCGAACAGGGCCGATGAAGCCTTCCTGAAAATGGAAAACGAGCACCCCGCCTGCATAAAATGCGAGCTCTATTGCTCTGATTGCTGCCATGCCGTGTTTGGCCTGTTTATGATCGAGGCGGCTTACATCCAGCACCATTTCAGTAAATTAGACAGCCAGGTAAGGAGGAAAGCCCTCCTTCGGGGAGATGAGGCGGACAGGGATCTCAGGAGATTAGAACAGAAACTGAGGCGCTATAAAGATGACCCGCGAATGAGCACCGTTATCATGGCAAAGGAAAGAATCAGATGTCCGCTACTGGATGAAACCCAGCAATGCGTCCTCTACCCTCACCGCCCCGTCACATGTCACGTTTATGGAATCCCCACGGCGATCCAGGGAAAGGCACGGGTCTGCGGCAAGACAGCATTCAAAGGGGAAAAATCTTATCCCCTTTTTGATCTTGACAGTGTTCATCGGGATCTTTTTGCCCTGTCAAAGGAACTTCTGGAAAGTGCCGGAAACAAAGACCTGGACAGGGCATCGTTTCTAATCTCTGTTTCAAAGGCCATCAATACTCCCCTGGAAGATCTCCTAAACAAAACCCTTGAAGAATCCGGTAGAAATAGGTGATGCGATGCCTCCATCGTGAACGGTCGCCTTCACCCTCCTGTTTGCACAGGTCAGCAGGGGACTAACGGCTTGCTGGCCAAAGGATTTGAGAAGGGTCTGATAAGCGCATGGGACTCGACCGGGTTGTCCCCGTCCGGGGCAGAAAGAAGGTGCTTGACAATTACAACTTGCGAAGGGCTTCAGAGGCTATTTGGCTCACGGTGCGCTCTTCTAATGTTCCGGCCTCATACAGTTCAAGGGTTGAAGGATCATTCGCGAGCTTTGCTAAATCCTCCTTTGCCTCATGCGCATCCAGATTGCCTAAGAGTTTGGCAGCATAACCCCGGATCTCAGGATTGGGGTCCTGCAAGAGTGGGATGAACTGATAGGCGGTTTTTCGGATGAGATCGGGTCTTTTTTCAGCAATCCTGCCTAAGGCCCGAAGAACTTCTGAAAGCAATGCCCTCTCCCCTGACAGGTGATAAAGCTGAGGGATATATCCGGCAAACTGCTCGGGGCTGTTCCTGATAATCTCACCAATGGCATCCAAAGATCCCCAGCTTGATGCAGCCGTATCAGTCAGTGAGGTAAATAAACCCTGGAGGAGTCTGGATATCCTCCCGGGATCATTCAGGGCGATAAGTTCACATGCTTTTCCCAAGGCATCAGCTGCCCTCCACCTAAGCTCTCTATCCACGGAATAGAGGAGACGCTGCAAATCTCTGATGATTCGTTTGTCCTGTTTAGCCAATCCCAGGATCTCTTCTACCCTGTATTCTCTGACTAAGGCCTCAACCTCTTTCTTCGAGAAAGGTTTTCTCCCCTTTTTCCTTGAAGATGACCCCTGTGAAACAGCGGTCGCCATCTCCATCTGTCGTTCTACACCTTCCCCAGTGACCTCACGGACGTCCTGATGGAGTCTGATGAAATAAAGGACACCGGAAATACCCCGCCCCCCATAGACGCCCCCATGTACAATGAGATGGGACTCAAGGTCATAATTCTCCACCAGTTTCTCCAGGTAGTCCTCTTCCGGCAAAAGCCCCCAGGCCAGATCCCAATCCATGTTGCACCCGAATACAAGGGCCTCGATCATGGCGGAACCCAGGTTGTGCCCTGTCTCATCGCATGCATACACCGCGCCGCAGGAACAGGATCCAACCGGCATCTCGTGGGGCATCCGCGTTGCCAGTTCCTTTGGCGAATCGATCAATGTCCCGCAAAAGGGGCAGGTGGGTTTGTCAATAATATCTCTTCCCAAAAATCTGCTTTCCATGGTTCTTGAAGTCAAAAGAATAGGTTTTCCTGGCTTGATTGTTAAAGATCCAGATCTATGCCATCTGAATCCTCATCATATTCAAAGTCCACAATTTCAAAACCCGGTCCCTTCGATCTAAAGAGGATATTCCAGTTTCTGTACTGATCTCCTGCAAAATTACAATTGAGGGTACCGATCCGAGCATCCATTTTTTGGAGCTTTGCCACCACCTCATCTAGAAAGATCTCATTAATGTATGCCTTATCCTCATCATCCAGTTCATGCTTGATCAAGACTGCGGCAGATGGTTCTGTCATTTGGCTGGCCCGGGCAAGTCAAGGGTCATGCATTGGTTAGAGGGACCGCACGATTTTGCTGTGATCTTGGGTTGGTTTCCTCCAGGTCCTGCGCCAATGGCATAGTTGGTCCTGCTGACCACCCGCTCAAGGGTCTGGGAATTGCAGTTGGGGCAGGCCATTTTCACCTTTTCATCTGAGCCCAAAAAGAGTTTTTCAGAGACCTCACCGCATTCAACACATCGAAATTCAAAGATTGGCATTGTCTTACTCCTGAATTATGGGATAAAATACCTCAAAAACTATAATTCTTAAGAAGGGCAAAGTCAAACTAGCTGATCTCTTAGGTATATACTGCCATTTAGCTTTGCTTTTCACTTGAAGTGGTGTGCATCGAAATCCGCAATCCGAGATGCCATATGATCCTATCCTTTCATCCATGCATTGACGCACACGCCCAGGTTATTCTTGGGGTCCGGACCCTTGATTCAAGTGACCTCAAATGGGTCCGGAAAGCAGATGCCATTATCCTGCCCCAGACCTGCCCACAGGACCTCTATGAAGCCTGTTCAGGGTCCGGTGCCCTTGTATTCCCAAACTATGAAACGCGTTTCAAATACCCTGGAAAGATAGGGCAAAGTCTCCTATTTGGAGATCTCGATCTGCCACATCCGGAGACCTTTTGCTGGGGTACTGTAAAGGACTTTGAGGAGGCATACCCGGGATGGGACCCCCTTCCCCATACATTACCCTTTTTTGTTAAAGAAGACATGAGCCACGAGGCAGAGGCCGTATTCCTTGTGGAAGGTCGGACTTCCCTAATTGATGCATTGGATCACCTTGCCCTTCGGGAAAGGTCAGGCCTCTATGGATTTGTTTCCCAGGCATATATCCCCTGTGATGCGAATGTGCTCAGGACTGTTATTATGGGAAAACGGGTTATTACCTACTGGAAACGACCAAACAAACAGGGACAAGTCATTACCACCATCAGCCGGGGCGCAATTATCGATAATGACTGGCGGCCGGATCTTCAGGAAAAGGGGAAGGCACATGCAATGGCCTTGGCCGAAGGAACAGGAATCAATCTGGCAGCCATCGATTTTCTATTCCCCCTCTCAGACAAGGACCCTGAGCCCCTTTTCTTGGAAATCAATTACTACTTTGGCAGGCGGGGATTAGGCGGGATAGAGAAATACTACTCCCTACTTTTCGAGGCAGTCCGTGGATGGCTTGAAGATGCAGGAATTGATCCAGGAGCGATAAGCCTGGTGTAGCGGGCGTAAGGCATAAGGCTAAAGGCACAAGACACGGCCACCAGTGACCCATGGAACAAAGCTCAACCCTCGTGTCTTGCACCTTGGACCTTTAGCCTACCCTTACATACACCCTTCGTGACCTCGGGCCATCGAACTCACAGAAAAAGATCTTTTGCCAGGTCCCAAGAACAAGCCGGCCATTTTCAACCAATACAGTCACAGAACTGCCCATGAGTGACGCCTTGATATGGCTGTCCGCATTTCCTTCCATGTGCCGGTAACCGGCATTAGGGGGTACAAGCTCATTGAGCTTTCCTATGATATCCTGGCAAACAGCAGGGTCCGCACCTTCATTGATAGTTACCCCTGCCGTGGTATGCGGGACATAGACGACACAGACTCCATCGGACACATCGGCCTTTGAGACCTCCATTTGGACCGAGGCAGTTATGTCTACCATATCGATCCTTGAATCGGTTCTCACGGAAATGGTGACGGGCATGGCTATCTCCTCTCTTACGGGATGATAATGCCAGGGGAAGGGCCTTTGAATTCTTCTTCGGTACTCTCATCTGAGGCATTCTTTTGCATCATGTCCGCGTACAAATTGAGGCTGCGCTTAACAAGGTGCTCAATCACAGGGTTCTTCCTCAGGATGGACTCATCCTCATCCATACTTAGTGCGGCGGCAAGAGAGAGTCTGGAGGAGTCTTCCTGGCCGAGCTTGAAAAATATATAGGCCATTTCTTCAAACCTGCGTTTCAGTTTGGCCCGTTTGGGGGCAGGGAAAAGCACCTCCATGCATTTCTCTTCTATCTCTCTGGCCCGGGCTGACTTCTGGCCCTCCGTTAGTACAATTGGGCTGTCATCCACCTTAGAGATATCCTCCATGAATGGCCTAAGCTCCTCAAAAGCCACAACCCATGACCCCATCAATTCATGCCGGAATAATTTGTCTATCTGCGAATCTGTCAAGAGTCCTTGAGAGACCGAGTCTTCAGATATAAACTCATAGATTGCCGGGACATCAAGGGGTGAAGTCTTATCCAATAATCGGGGCCTAACCTCTAGGTAATCTTCAGGCGAATCTGAATGGACCTCCAGGTGCCTCTGGTAGGCCTCTTCAAGAATGGTGGTGGCATGGGCCAGGGTGGTCTCCACAAGGGGCCCTGCTTCTTGTGACAATTGCTCCTTGATCCCTTTCAGCCACTTCTTGCTGAAGGCTCCGTACCGGAATTGCTGTATGCCCTCCTCGTCAGAGACAATTCCCATCCCTCCATCAATGCCTCTCATAGTTCGACCCAGTGTTATTAGCACGGGCCTGGCCCCCGTCATGTCCAAAGGCCCGAGAAAGGCAACAGGTTCCTCCTCCTGCGGAGGCTTCAAGATGGGAGTTGCTGTGCCCCGCCCGCCATGGAAATCACTGATGGAGACCCCTTTATTCTCGAGTTTGAACAAGACCCGCTTTACCGCCTTACGCACCTGCTTATCCTGAAACCCCTCATCAATGGCTGATAGCAAAGGAACAGAGGATTCATCCAGTGGGAGGCGCTCAACAAGTACCCGGGCGAGGAGTGAGCTGGGAACTCTGGCCACTATCTGGCCAGCCTCGGCACTTCCGAGGTCTTGAAGAAGTGATGTAATGAGACCCTCTTCCGAGGGTTGTAAGGTAGGAGGAGCAGATTTCTTCCTTGATTTCTTCTTGTGTCGCACCGTCAAGCCGCCTTCTTTCCCTCAATGGCTACGTGATCATGAGACCCGGCCTCTTTTAGATAATCTGAGGCACGCCTCAAGCGGCATCAATAAAGTTAAGAATATCAGTAGACTATAACTTTGAACCTTGAACCCTGAACCGCTCACTTTAGGTTATGGTCTCCTCTGGCGTAGTCTCCCAGACCCAACCCGCATAGTTGGATGAAATGGGGAGTTCCCTGAAGGCATCCCCCCTCTCTACCAGGATGGCCAGTTCAATCCTCTTGGACCGGCCATAATCCATAAGGGCGTCCATGGCTGCCCGCACGGTCCTTATCCCTACCAGGACAATGTCACCAACTCAACCATTCTTCTCTAAAATTTCCTCTGCCATCTTTTGAATCTTGGCGGAGATATCTTCCTTTTTGTTTTTGAAGAGAGCCTTAAATTATAATTAACCTCCTTAAATAAGTCAAATAAATAATAAGATTCTTCCCCATATACCCAATCCATTTTCTTGACTTGAAAATGTATGGGCCCTCTTATAGAATTGAACCTCAAGGTTGGGCAAATCTTAGCTTCTCGTCCGCTATGGACCAAGATCACCGAGTTTAAGCATTAATGCCATGAATTCCTCGTCAAAATTTGGACTTGAAAGGCTTTGCAAGGCGCTGGGTTACAGCTTCAAGCAACCCAAATTGCTCTTCCAGGCATTTCGGCACTCCTCTTATGTGAATGAGCAGGCAAACTCCAATCTTGGGGATAACGAACGACTTGAATTCTTAGGGGACGCAGTGCTGGAGCTGGCGATCAGCCACATACTAATGGATTTGTTTCAGGATGCCGAAGAGGGAGAGCTGTCAAAGCTCAGGGCCATCTTGGTAGGTGAAGCCGGGCTCTACCAGGTTGCCCAAAGGTTAGGATTGGGTGACTACTTGCTCTTGGGCAGGGGAGAGGAACAGAGCCAAGGAAGAGAAAAGCCTTCCATACTTGCAGACACTACCGAGGCCCTAATGGGCGCCCTCTACCTCGATGCTGGGTTCCATAAAACGATGAAAATTATTCAAAGACTTTTTTCTCCCTTCCTGGAAAGGGTCGGCACAAGAGAAATGGTACAGGACTTTAAGAGCTTGCTCCAGGAATACACTCAGCAGACCTTTAAGGCCCTGCCTAAATATAGCCTGGTGGAAGAGACTGGCCCTGACCACGACAAGACATTTAGGGTGGCCCTGACCCTTAATGGACAAGTCCTGGCCGAAGGAGAGGGGAAAAGCAAAAAGGAGGCCGAGCAAATGGCGGCCAAGGAGGCCTTTTTTTGTGTAAAGGAGGCATGAGACCTTTCATAGTCCCAATCTTTATCCCAAACATGGGATGTCCGCATCGATGTATCTTCTGCGAACAGGAGAGGATAACGGCACAACCCGGTCAACCACTCAAGAGGGAAGAGATAGAGGGTATCCTCCATAAGGCCATACGCTCAAGGCATTTCCATCAACAAAAGGACCCTGAAATCGCCTTCTATGGTGGCACTTTTACCGGGCTCCCCCTTGACCGGATGAAAGCACTCCTGGAGATAGCGGAGCGCTATATCAAAGGGGGGCCATTTCGGTCGATCAGGGTCTCCACACGGCCGGATGCCTTAGATCCGGAAAGGTTGGAGGCCATGAAACGCAAAGGGGTCCGGACCGTGGAGGTGGGAGCCCAGTCCATGGACAACCAGGTCCTCCGCCTCTCTATGCGGGGGCATACTGCCGAGGATACTGTCAGGGCGGTTGAGGTACTCAAAAGATACGGCTTTAGGGTAGGAATTCAACTTATGCCAGGACTGCCGGGTGACTCTGAGGAAAAATTTCAGGAGACGATCACCAAGGTGATCGATCTACGACCTGACGCGGTCCGGTTGTACCCGGTCCTGATCATCCGCGGCTCAGGACTTGCCCGACTTTACAGGGAGGGGAAATATGGATCCCTGGACCTTGATGATGCTGTCAATCTATGTATCGAGGGCTGTATTCGCCTGGAAACTCAGGGTATTCCCGTAATCCGAATCGGACTGCAAGCCTCTCCCTCACTGCTGGAGGAGGGCCAAATCATTGCAGGTCCCTGGCATCCTG
>JAUUVE010000112.1 GCA_030589715.1 Desulfobacteraceae bacterium
CTTCCCCACTCGAACAGCTTCAGATCCTCATCGTTATGAAGGATGTTGGTCTTGACAGTTGAGAGGAGTCCCGGGATCAAAGAAGTCCGCATGACGGACTGGTCCGCAGTCAGGGGATTCAAGAGCTCAACAAAGGACCTGAGGGGGCTTTCCTTATCTGCGTTGAGCATATCAGCGGAATCAGGAGTGATAAAGCTGTAGGTTATAATCTCGGTAAAGCCCAGACCTACCATGATTGACCTTGTTTGGTCACGGAGCGTAAGTTCGGGGGCCTCCCCCTCCTCGGAAGGCCTGATACTGGGGTAAGTGACGGGTATCTTATCAAATCCGATCAGCCTTGCCACTTCCTCAATCAGATCAACTTGCCGTGTAATATCCACTCGAAAGGATGGAGGCTTGACCCTCAGGGCATTGTTATCGACATCATGCACCTCCATCTCCAGGGCCTTGAGATACCCGCTTATCTCATCTTTTGAAGCACTGGTGCCCAAGAACCGGTTTGTCTTGTCTACCTCCAGATCAATAACAGGGCGGCTGTAAGTATTTGGATAATTATCCACAAGGCCTTTGGCGATCTTTCCCCCGGCCAGGCGAGAGATAAGTAAAAGGGAGCGCTTAAGGGCAGTGGTGACTCCCTCAATATCCACGCCCCTTTCAAAGCGATATGAGGCCTCGGTTGACAACCCGAGCCTCTTCGAACCCCTTCGGATGGTCACAGGATCAAAAAAGGCGCTCTCCACCAGGACATGCCTGGTCCCTGCAAAGATCTCCGAGTTGAGTCCCCCCATGATCCCAGCCAATGCCACCGGCCGCTCTCCATCACAGATCATAAGTGTTTCGTCACTCATGGAGTGGGACTGTCCGTCAAGGGTAGCGAAGGCCTCTCCTTCCTCTGCCCGCCTCACCACTATCCTGTTCTCCCTAAGCCGATTGTAATCAAAGGCGTGGAGTGGTTGGCCCATCTCAAGCAGGACATAGTTTGTGACATCAACGATGTTATTTATGCTTCTTATTTCAGACAGATAGAGCCGATATCTCATCCAAAATGGAGAGGGGCCAAGCTGGACATCCTGAATTATGCCAGCGGCGTACCGGGGGCAACCAACAGGGTCCACAATTGTTACGCTTGTGAGTTCCTCAATATCGGGACCATCCTCTTTTACCTCTGTCTCCGGTCTCTCGAGCCTCTTTCCCGTAAGAGCTGCAATCTCCCTTGCAATCCCGATGACCGATGCACAGTCCGGACGATTGGGTGTAAGACTAACGTCAAGGATCCAATCAGAGAGCGGGCACACGGCCTGGAGTGAGTCCCCGGGCGTCAGATCCGGGGGGAGGATCATGATGCCCTCATGATCGTCGGTCAGGCCCATCTCATCTTCTGCCAAGAGCATCCCTTTGGAAATCTCGCCCCTGATCTTATCCTCTTTTATAAGCGTGCCACCCGGCAGCCTTACACCCGGAAGGGCAAAAGGGGCCAGCGCTCCCTCTTCCACATTAGGCGCCCCACATACCACTTGCACCGTATCATTCCCAATATCCACATCGCAGAGGTACAGCCGGTCAGCCACGGGGTGAGGTCTTGCAGTCAATATCCTTGCCACCAAGATATCCCCGAGCGACTGCCCAACTGCCTCAAGCCCCTCTACCTCCAGTCCGATCATGGTCAGGAGCTCGGCCAGGTCATCGGGCGACATCTCAATATCCACATATTCTTTTAGCCAGTTTAAGCTTACTTTCATGGAGAATACTCAGTCAGTGTTTTTTTGGAGTACTGGAGGAATGGAGTGATGGAAAGACTCTTTAAGACCCCACTACTCCATCACTCCAATAATCCATTACTCCGACACTCCAATAATTCGTCCGTGCCTCAAAACTGCCTGAGGAAACGCATATCGTTTTTGAAGAATAGCTGGATATCGTCTATCCCATATTTGAGCATGGCGATCCTCTCAATACCCATGCCAAAGGCAAAGCCGGAGTATACCTCAGGGTCATAGTCCACAAAACCATACACCTCGGGATCAACCATTCCAGAGCCCAATATTTCTAACCACCCGGTATGGGAGCAAGTCCGGCAGCCATCCCCCTTGCAGATCACGCACTGGATATCCACCTCTGCACTGGGCTCTGTGAAGGGAAAGAAGCTTGGCCTGAACCGCAACGCCGTATCGCGCCCAAACATCTGATGCACAAAGCCTGTCAAGGTCCCCTTTAGATCACCAAAACTTACCCCCTTGTCCACAAGGAGGCCCTCCACTTGATGAAACATAGGGGTATGGGAGACATCTGAATCCCTTCTGTAGACCTTTCCTGGAGCGATAACGCTGACTGGAGGTCTTTGAGTCTCCATGACCCTGACCTGTATGGGTGAGGTATGGGTCCTCAGGACCACATTGTCGGAGATGTAAAAGGTGTCCTGCATGTCCCTCGCAGGATGATCCTTAGGTATGTTTAGGGCCTCAAAGTTATAATAGTCCAACTCCACGTTGGGCCCAGTCACCACCCTGAACCCCATCCTGGATAGGATCTGGCAGACCTCTATGGTAGCCAACGAGATGGGATGGAGATGTCCACGGGGCTGTTCTCTGCCCGGCAGGGTCACATCCAGGTAAGTGGATCGCTCGGCCTTTCCCGAGGCCAAGGCCTCACTTACCTCGTCAAAATGTCTGGATAGGTTGGTCTTGATACGATTGGCCAGCTTGCCCACCTCTGGTCGTTGTTCGGAGGGCACCTTGCCCAGCCGTCTCATGAATGAGGTGACAAGGCCCTTTTTTCCGAGGTATGAGACTCTAAACCTCTCAAGCTCGGAGGCATCACCGGCCCTCTCAAGCTCCTCAAGCGCCCTCTTTTCCAGCTCAAGGAGTTCTTTTTTCATTGCTCCACTGGTTGTGCATCGAAGCTCTCGTATCGGACCATAGTCGCCAGGTGAGAGAATGCTACTGGATCTCGAACAGCCATATCGGCAAGTATCTTGCGGTCCAGGTTGATCCCTGCCTTAAGTAGGCCACCCATGAGCCTGCTGTATGACAGGCCATTTTCCCGGGCGGCGGCATTTATCCGCACAATCCAGAGCCGGCGGAAATCCCTTTTTCTGGCCTTCCGATCGCGGTAGGCATACATCCCGGCCCTGGCCACGGCATTGCTAGCAGTCCTGAACTGTTTGCTAAGACCGCCCCTGTAACCCTTGGCTGCCTTGAGTATCTTGTTTCTTCTCTTCCTAGCCTTAGGACCTCTTTTTACCCTTGGCATTTGAAAACCTCTTTTGTGTGTCTTTTTGTGTCTGTTTTGTCTCTACTACTCTACAAACTCATCTAACTCAAGAACCCCCTGAAACCAGCAGGCTGGAAATACTACTAGCGGTACGGAATGAGTCTCGCTACCTGCCTTGAGTTGCTAGAATCGACCAGACCCGATTTCCGGAGATTTCTTTTTCTCTTTGTGCTCTTCTTTGTGAGAATATGATTCGCAAAGGCCTTGTTTCTGACAATCTTTCCTGAACCCGTGGTCTTAAACCTCTTGGCCGCTCCACGGTTCGTCTTAATCTTTGGCATTTCTGACCTCCCTTAACAGGAATACCTTCTACAATCCAACAAGCCCCCACCGGTCTCTGCCAAAGGCAATAGACCTTCGGGGGCTCAAAGGCGTCTATGGGGTATTCTCAGTTGATCCCGATGTTGGAAAAGGTCTCTCCCTTGTCAAAAAAACGGCCTTTTATTTCAACATCGGGGTTGATATCTATTTGGGGATGATCACCATACTCATCCTGTTCCTGGCCTCCTGTGTGGGTGCCTGCTCCACCGTCCCCTCGTCCATAACTGCCTCGGCTACCCTCTGGAGGAGTTTCACGCCGGCTTGCTTATATGCCATCTCCCGGCCCCTGAAAAAGATCGTCACTTTCACCCGATCCTTCTTCTCCAGGAATTTCTTTATGTTCCTGATCTTAAAACCCAAGTCGTGATCCTCGGTGTGGGGTCTGAGCTTGATCTCCTTTAACTGGCTGCCCCGGGTCTTCTTACGCGTCCCCTGTAATCTCTTGCTTGCCTGGTACTTGAACCTACCATAGTCCATGATCCGGCATACAGGGGGATCCGAATTGGGTGCAACCTCCACCAGATCAAGACCCTCGCCTTTTGCCATTCCCAGGGCCTCATTAATAGGGACAATGCCAAGTTGCTCACCTTCAGCCGAAATCAGTCTAACCGTCCTGGAACGAATCCGCTCGTTCATCCGGACATCATCAGGTTTCTTTCCTATGGTTGTTACCTCCTTTGTCTACATTCCTCTGAAATCCGGTCAATAAACCCCTTTGCGCTCATAAGAGGAAGATTTTGACCGTTCCTGAGCCTTGGGGTTAACCCATCCCTATCACATTCTTTGTCTCCCACTATCAACATGTAGGGAATCTTCTGCAACTGGGCCTCTCTTACCTTGAAGCCCAATTTCTCATTTCGAAAATCCCCTTTGACTCTTACGTCGGCCTCTTCGAGGCTCTTCAATAACCCTTCACCATGCGGAATATTCCTGTCCGTCACAGTCAGGATCACGGCCTGTACCGGGGCAAGCCACGTGGGGAAGGCGCCAGCGTAATGCTCGATCAGGACTCCGATGAATCTCTCAATTGCCCCCAGGATTACCCTGTGGATCATGACAGGCCTATGTTTTTGCCCATCTTTATCAATATAGACCAGATCGAATCTTTCAGGAAGTGTAAAATCACACTGTATGGTCGCACATTGCCATTTTCTACCCAAGGCATCCCTTAACTTTACATCGATCTTCGGCCCATAGAAGGCCCCATCTCCCTCATTAATATCGTATTGGAGGTGGGAATCCTCCATTGCATTCTTGAGGGCCTTTATGGCAAGATCCCAATCTTCATCCGTCCCTATGGATTTCTCCGGGCGAGTGCTCACCTCCAGCTCATAGTCGAACTTGAAGACATCCATTACGTCCCTTACGAAATCAAGCACACCCTTTATCTCATCATTTAGCTGTCCCGGGGTGCAGATGATATGGGCATCATCCTGTGTAAACTCCCTCACCCGAAACAGCCCGTGCAGGACCCCGGAGCGTTCATGTCGATAGACAGTCCCCAATTCAAAATAGCGTTTCGGCAAGTCCCTGTAACTCCTTATCTTGGAGCGGTAAATGAGCATATGTGCCAGGCAGTTCATGGGCTTGATGCCGTAAGACTGCTCATCGATGACCGTAAAGTACATGTGCTCCCGGTAATTCTCAAAGTGACCCGATTTCTTCCATAGTTCGGTCTTCAGAAGACCCGGACCTCTTACCAGTTCATACCCCCTTTTGAGGTGTTCGCGTATTTCAAACTCCTCTATGATATGACGCAGCATGGCACCCTTGGGATGCCAGACTATCATGCCGGAACCTATCTCACCATAGGTACTGAAGAGACCAAGCTGGGGCCCAAGTTTGGCATGGTTTCTCTTCTCGGCCTCTTCAATCCTCTTGATATACTGTCTCAGCTCTTTTCTATTCTCAAAGGCCACACCGTATATCCGGTTGAGCATAGCCCTGTTTTCATCGCCCCGCCAATAGGCACCGGCCACCTTGGTCAGTGCAAAGGCATCGATCATACCGGTAGAGGGGATATGGGGGCCCCGGCAGAGGTCGGTAAAGCTGCCCTGAGTACACAGTGTGACCTTTTCGGCCCCCAGGTCGTTGATCAACTCCACCTTATACTCTTCCCCAAGGCCCTTAAAAACATCAATGGCCGCCTGACTCGTCATCTCTCTCCGGGTAAATAGAAGATTAGCCTTTATGATCTCCCCCATCTTTTCTTCGATCCTGGGGAGATCCTCTTCCTTAAATGGGCGTTCGTGATCAAAGTCATAATAAAAACCATCTTCGATGGCCGGGCCAATGGTAACCTTAACCCCGGCGAATAGTTCCCTGACAGCCATGGCCATCACGTGAGAGGTACTGTGCCGGAGTATTTCGAGTCCCTCCTCCGAATTTATGTACACGGGCTCCAGTTCCACCTGTGATTCTATCTGGGTCGAAAGGTCAGCCAGTTTCCCATTGACCTTGACCGACACCACCCTGTCCAGGCCCTTGACACCCAACTGCACCAGGGCATCATAGGCCGACATGGGCTACATTTTAATCTCTTGGTCTTCTTTGGTCTTCAAATGAACGGAAACTGGCTTCATAACCCTAACCACAAAACTAAATAAGGCATCAGAAGTAGTAAACCCCATTAGAAGCGCGAGGAATTAATCCCGGCACTTCTGAGACGATTCGGGAATCCATCATATTGATCCCCTCCCCGCCAAAAATGACAGGGCTCTCTAACGGGGTAACCCTACTTTCTCAGATGCCTCATGTGATGCCTTATCCTAGCGGTACAATTTAGTGTAAGAGTGTTATCTGTTGAAAAATTCTAAAGGAAAAATTTCTTATATCAATAAACAGGATAAACCCAAAAAAATTTATCTTTTTATAAACGATAACATCACAAAATGCAAGGGAAAAATGAAGCCGCCCTCCCATCTCAGCGACATCCATCACCCAGGGCTCGGTCCATGGACAATTTCTGGAGGCGATGGCTGGTCCAATATCTGGTCAATCACCTTTTTCATGTTCGTAAAATGTGTTCCCTTCCAGTAGATCTTGTCGCAAGGTCTGCAGTAGGTGTATTCATTAAAAAACCGCCTGACCTTTGGCGGGACCCTATCTTCGA
>JAUUVE010000158.1 GCA_030589715.1 Desulfobacteraceae bacterium
GAGAACGGTCGATAGGGAGCCGATGAATGCCCAAACAAGACCGCCCAGTACGAAGCCAGGGACAATCATAGTGATCCCAATACCAATCTTTCTGGAAATATCCATTTCAAGCCTCCTTTGCCCTAAGTCCTGATCTGCGGATGGAATGTTCAATAGAGAAACCATTATAAGATAAAGGGAGAAAAAGGTCAAGGGGTTAACAGGGATCACATGCTGCAAAATTGACTTGATTTTCTCCCGCCGAATGAGTAGAGTTACATCTACCTTTCAGCGAGTACGGGGCGTGGCGCAGTCTGGTAGCGCACCTGCTTTGGGAGCAGGGTGTCGGAGGTTCAAATCCTCTCGCCCCGACCATCCTTATCTAGACAAGACAGCTTGGGACCCACGGTTTTTTAAGAAGTTACCCTATTCGGTTTTCAAATGCCAGCCGAGACGGGGACGTTGGTTCCAAAATGATTTATTTGAGGAAATGCACAGTTCAAAATCCGTCTCCGCCGGGCGATTCTTCCGGAGCAAAGCCAAGTGAGTTCCGCTAAATCCGCGGGGAGATAGACCCCACTCATCTATTGTACCTCCTGACATTGAGGGCGTAGTAGGAGACAGGGACGACAATGAGGCTAAAGAGGGTGGAGGCGCACAGGCCAAAGATCAAGGCCCATGCCAGGCCCGAGAATATTGGGTCCAGGGTAATGGGCCAGGCCCCGAGTGCCGTGGTTGCCGCGGTAAGCACAATTGGCCGGAGCCTTATTGCCCCGCTTTTAAGAACAGATTCCTTCAAGGGTGCCCCTTTTTTCACGGCATCCTGGATAAATTCAATCAGGACCAGGGAGTTTCGGATCACTATGCCCCCCAAGGCGATCATCCCGATCATACTGGTGGCCGTAAAGAAGACAGGGTTTTGAAATCCGCCCACCGGATTGGCGAAGGTAAGGTTAAAGAGCCAGAACCCGGGCATGATACCAACGAGTGTCATGGGAATGGCCAACATGATCAGAAGGGGCATGGAGAAGGAGTTTAGTTGAATCACCAGTAAGGTATAGATACCCATGAGGGCCGCCATATAGGCAATTCCCATATCCCTAAAGACCCTGAGGGTGATCTTCCACTCCCCTTCGCCTGCCCAGTCGACCCTCAGCCCCTCTGAGAGGGGATCCCCTTTCAGTCTCTGCTGCATGTCCAGGACCGCCTCGCCAGGGGTTCGGCCCGCCATCTCTCCAAATACATAGACAACCCTTTTCAGGTTTTTGTGGTAGATGGGTTGGTCTTCCTTTACCAGCACAAACTCTCCCAGTTCCGCTAATGGCACCATTTTGCCAGAAGAGGTCTTGACCGGGATCTGGGAGAGGGCCTGAATCCCGGTCCTTTTCTCTCGGGGCAGGATCAGCTTGACCTGAAGGGATTGCCGCTCCCCAGGGGTATGCACCGTGGCCGGGGCCTCGCCGCTCACGGCCGTCTTCAAGGTCTGTGTGATCATATTAGTGGATACGCCATGAAGGGCGGCCTTTTCCTTGTCCAGGACAAAATTGATCCTCATTCGGTCTGCCTCCACCGTATCATCGATATCCACCACAAAGGGCTCTTTCCTCATAACCTCTTCGATGTGTTTCGCCCCTCTTATCAGTTGCTCATACGACTTGTCAGGTGTCCCGTAGATCTCTGCCACAAGGGTCGAGACAACAGGCGGGCCCGGGGGGACCTCCACCAACTTTATCCGGGCATTATGATCTCTTGCGATCTCCTCCAGGTCCTTGCGGAGCCTAAGCACGATCTCATGGCTCTGCTGCTGGCGCCTCCTCTTGTCAGCAAGGTTCACACGGATATCTGCCAAATGCCCCCCTATTCGCAGGTTGTAATGGCGTACCATGCCATTGAAATCGATGGGGGAAGACCTTCCCATATAGGAGACAAAATTGGTCACCTCCGGGACCTGTCGCAGATAGTCTTCAAAGGCGGTTACCACCCTTGCCGTGGCCTCCAGGGGGGTCCCCTCGGCCATGTCCAGGACGATTTGGAACTCGTTCTTGTTATCAAATGGGAGCATCTTCAGGGGGACATATCTTAAAAGGGCAAGGGCAGCGGATCCTACCAAAAGCAAGAGAATCAATATCATTAGCATAAATCTCTTTGGCCGGGAGTCCAGAAATGGGCCTACCACGGCCCGGTAGCCCCGTTTGATCCAGGCAGGTGTTATATCCCGACCAGGCGATATATCACCCTTTTGGCCATTCCTCCCGAGGTGTCTGAGGAGGAGGTAGGAAAGCCAGGGGACCACGGTCAGGGCACAGAGGGTTGAGAAGATAACGGTCAGGGGTACGTTGGTTGCCATGGGTTCCATATAGGGCCCCATCATGCCGGTTATAAAGAACATGGGCGTAAAAGAGACAATAATCGCCAGGGTGGACATAATGACCGGTGGTAAGACCTCATCTACCGCGAAAAGGGTGGCCAACATTGGCCTGCGCTTGCCCGCAATGATATGACGCTGAATGTTGTCCACATTGGTAATGGGGTCGTCCACCACAAGGCCCAGGGAGAGGATTAGGGCAAAGAGGGTCACCCGATTGATAGTATATCCCAACAGAAAGTTGACAAAGAGTGCCAGGGAAAAGCTGATGGGCACTGCAACGGCCACCACAAGGGCCTCTCTCCATCCCAGGGTCAAGACAAGCAGCAGGACCACGGTCAGGATTGCAAAGGAGAGGGAGCTTAAGAGGTCATTGACCTTTCCCTGGGCAGACTGGCCATAGTTGCGGGTCACTTCTACATTAACCCCGGCAGGAATCACCTCCTTTCTCAGTTCCTCAAGTTTGTCCAGGATATCGTTTGCCACGACCACCGCGTTGGTGCCCTTTTTCTTGGCCAGGGCCAGGGTAACGGCGGGAAAGAGGCGGGGCTCTTGGCCAACAGAGCTCTTTTTTTCAGGGTCCTTCTGGCTCAGAAAGCGATTGGAAAACCCCAACCTGGTATAGCTCTCGGGTTCTTCCGGCCCGTCAAAGACATTTGCGATATCCCTGAGATAGACCGGTCTTCCGCCATGGACCCCAACCACCATTTCTTCCACATCCTTTGCCCTGGCAACAAAGGAATCGCTGGTTACTGAGGTCTCCTTGTTGGTCCGGGTGAAGCTCCCGGCAGTAACAGATGCGTCTGTCCCCCTCAAGGTGCGCATGACTTCCAAGGCAGAGACACCCAGGCCTGTCATTCTCTCCGGTATGAGCTCTACCCTTACCTCACGTCTGCGTCCCCCGATAATCTCGGTCCTGGAGATGTCCTCCACCTCGGAGAGTCGAGAGAGGACCTCTTCGCCGATCCTGCGTAGCTGGTGATCATCGTAACGATCCGAGTAAAGTGTCAGGTTCACAATGGGGACATCATCAATCTCTATGGGCTTTATTACCCAGCCCCGCACGATGGGGGGTACCCGGTCAATGTTCATGGTGATCTTGTTGTGGAGCTTGACCAGCGAGCGCTCCCGGTCTTCTCCAACATAGAACCGGACCGTCACAATGGCCATGTCTCTTCGGGATATTGAGTAGACATACTCCACGCCGTCGATCTGCCAGAGCAGCCTCTCCAAGGGGGTGGCTACCAGCTTTTCCACCTCCTCGGCGCTGGCGCCCGGCGCCTGTACATAGACGTCTGCCAGAGGCACCACAATCTGGGGCTCCTCTTCACGTGGGGTGGCAAGGATGGCTGCAGCCCCCATAGAGAGCGAGAAGAGGATAAAGAGGATGGAGAGCCTTGATGTGAGAAACTGGCGGACAATATTGACGATCAGGCCGCCGGGGGGAGGTTCTTGCTCGTTAGCGCCTTGATGGGGTGGACGGGCCTGATCAGGCATCACTGTCTCCCTTAAGGGCCAGGGGCTCGCCGCCGTTGAGTCCGGAGAGGATTTCGATCTTATCGCCCATATCCCTTCCGGTCTTGACAAAGGCCCGGTGCCACTTTCCATCCACCTTAACCGTAACCACCTCCAACTGCCCGATACTCCTCACGGCCGCCTTGGGTGCAACTACCACCTTAAGCTGCTCAACCGGGACCATGAGCCTTCCGAACATACCGGGATATAGACCATTTGCACGGGGCAGCCCCACCTTGATCAGGAATGTCCGTGTCATGGGATCGGCAGAGGGAACCACCTCCTCGACAGTGCCATTTAATGTCCTGCCAAGTGCGGTCACCACCACCCTGAGCCTGGTTCCTGGGGTAATCAGATGGATGAGGCCTTCACGCACATTGGCCTCCAATCGGAGCGCCCCTCGGGTCTGAAGGACCAAGAGCGGCTTGCCAGGCCAAGCCATATCGCCAGGCTCAACCAGTCTTCTTGCCACCTCTCCTGCGGCCTGTGCCTTGATCCTGGTATAGCCCAATGCGATTTTGGACTCTTCCACCACCTTTTCCGCCCGCCTCACTCCGGCCTGGGCCCCTGTCAGGGCATCCTTGGCCTGCTGGACCCTGGCCTTGGCCTGGAGGTAGGTGGATTCGGCCAGTTCCAAGTCGTGGCTTGTTGCGGCTTCGGCCTCAAAATAGGTCTTTGTCCGCTTGAAGGCAGATCCTGCTTGGGTGTAAGCGGCCTGGACGGCCGTCACCGCCTGTCGGGCCTGTTCCCTGCGGGATGTGGTTGACATGAGCCCCTGTCGGGCCTGATCCAGGCGTGCCCGGAATTGCCGGCTGTCAAGCACCACCAGAAGCTTTCTCTTGGCCACTTTGTCCCCTGGCCGCACAAGAATCTCAAGGATCCTTCCGGTTATCTCCGCCTCGACATTGATCTCTGTCCGGGGCCGCACAGTGCCCACTGCCTCGTAGAATTCGGTGATGGTTTCAATGGTGGCCTGGGCCGTCTTCTGGGGTTGGATTACTCTCCCAGAGGCCGCGGGCACCTTGCCCGGTTGGATCTTGTCGGTGGTAAAGGTCCCTGCCATATAGAGTATCACTAATACAAGGCCCAATCCCCCGCAGATGGACATAAGGATACGAAATCCTTTTTTTGATCTGTTGCTCATATTGCTCTCACCTAATTTTTAGATCAAATCGGATCCCTCTAAGGAACCTGTTTCGTCCTCTCTTCCTGGGCATATTTTCCCCAGTATCCCAACGCACGGCCGACTGCCGCCAGGGCCTTTTCCCGGTCGTTATGGGCAGCCGTGGCCCGCGTCCTGGCCCTATTTCTTGCCAGCTCAGCGTCCAGATATCTGGTAATGGTGACAGAGCCGCCGTCGTACTGCGTTTTTACCAGCCGCAAGGATTCCTCTGCCTGGGCCACGCTGGCCGGGGCCACGGCCAGCCTGGCCCTGGCCTCATTGAGCTTCAGAAAGGAGGTCTTGAGGTCCAACTGGATGGATTGAGTGGTTTTCCGGTCTGCCGCCAACATCTCGGCAAGGACACCTTGAGATTTTTTTACGCGCGCCCTTGTGCTGAATCCGGTGAAGAAATCCCAATTAAGTATGATCCCGGCGGTCCAGTTGTCGCGATCCTTGTCAAATCTGAGACCGGGGTCATCAAGGTAGTATCTGGCCTGTGCATCAAGGCGTGGGAGGAATTCGGAGCGTGCAACATCCAGGGCCATACGTGACCGGATGATCTGCTGTCTTACCCTCTTGAGTTCCGGCCGATTGGCCAGGGCATATATGAGGCCTGCCTTGTAACCCTTCGGCAGATCCAATGGGACCTCTTCTGTCTCCGCCATAGTAAGAGGGGTATCCGGATCGACGCCCAAAAGATTGGCAAGGGAGGCGATGGAGAGGCTGTGATTATTCCTGGCCCTGATCAAGTCTTCCTGGGCCTGAGCCAGGCGCACTTTGAGTGAAAGGACATCGGACCTGAGGGCACCTCCGGCCTTGTACCTCACCTGCATGATCCGCAACTGGGGCTTTACAGAA
>JAUUVE010000218.1 GCA_030589715.1 Desulfobacteraceae bacterium
AATTGCAGTAGACTAAATCCCCTCCGGGGATAACCAAAGCCGGGTCCTCTGGGCCCGGATCTTTACTCCGAGATCAGTTGCCATCGTGGGCGTTTCGAAGAATTCTGTGCAACAGCTCAAGTCTGCTCTCGACTCTTATTGGATCCGAGAAAGAGTCAAAAGCAGATTTGGCCCCTTTTTGGATCGGCATCCCTGCTCCAGTTGAAATATTATGAACGGTATCTTTTTCGCCATCGTCCTGATCGCATTTCTCTCCACCTGCTGGCATAACATCACCTGGGTCCCGGTGGAAGGTCAGGCCCCTCCCATGGAGGCCCTATCCAAGGCCATAATCGACTCCGCGGCCGGCTCCGTGGAACTGGCCCTGGGACTCATCGGAGTGATGACCCTCTTCCTTGGGCTCATGAAGGTGGCCGAAGAGGGGGGCATGCTGACCATTCTTGCACGGCTTATCCGTCCGTTGATGGTCCGGCTCTTTCCCAACGTGCCTGCGGATCACCCCGCAATGGGGTCCATGATCCTAAACATCTCCGCTAATACCCTCGGTCTTGGCAACGCGGCCACACCGTTCGGCATCCGGGCCATGCAGGATCTCAACAAACTCAATCCAACCCCTGGCACGGCAACCGATGCCATGGTCCTTTTCCTGGCCATCAACACCTCAAGTGTGACCCTCCTTCCCACGGGTGTCATCGCACTCCGGGCTGCGGCGGGATCCGCCGACCCGGCGGGCATCCTTTCCACGACCCTGTTCGCCACCACCTGTTCCACTATCGTAGCCGTTATTGCGGCCAAGCTTTACGGGCGTTTCATCTTCCGCAAGCCCATAGAAGCGAACCAGACGGGTTACTCAGATGAAGTGCAGAATTCCGGGAATCAAAACGACCAATCAAAAGAGGCGGCCAAGGGCTATCCCTACTGGGTCACCCTGGTAGCGCTCTCAGCAATCATGGCCTGTATCCCACTGACCATCTTTTACGGGAGGTTGGTCTCCCCCTGGATCATCCCCGGCCTCATGGTTGGTTTCCTGGGCTTCGGGGTCATCAGACGGGTGCGCGTTTACGAGGTGTTCGTGGAAGGGGCCAAAGAGGGGTTCCAGGTGGCCATCAAGATTATCCCATACCTGGTGGCCATCCTGGTGGCCGTGGGGATGTTTCGGGCCAGCGGCGCCTTGGAGGCCATGGTGAACGTGATCGGTGCCTGGACCGGGCGGATAGGCATGCCCGCTGAGGCCCTGCCCATGGCCCTGTTGCGACCCCTTTCCGGCTCAGGGGCTTACGGGATCCTGGCATCCATTATCAATGACCCGGCCATCGGACCGGACAGCTATACGGGTTATCTGGTTTCCACGCTCCAGGGTTCAACCGAAACCACGTTTTACGTACTGGCCGTCTATTTCGGGGCCGTTCAGATCCGGCGCATCCGCCATGCCCTGGCCGCGGCTCTGACCGCGGATCTGGCAGGGGTCATAGCCGCCGTTGTGATCTGCAGCCTGCTTTATGGGTAAAAAAGTGGGATGCTCTGAGTGGCGTATGATCATTTCTGTTAAAGAGGGGTAAGGAAGGCTTTGGGCTAAGAAATGGGGGACATCCTATAATTTCATGCTCTTGTTCGTAGGTTTGTTGATGGCGTCTGTGAAAGGGATCGTTTATTCCTAAACAACCTGGCTGGCAAGCCGTGACGGGGTAATTATCAGGCATGCCGAGACAGCCGAGACCGTATGTACCCGGCACCTTACAGTATATGCTGGGCCGGGGTATTAAGGGAGTGAAACATGAGATCTGCGAGGAGGTCCCTTTCAGATAACATGAGAAAGCTGTTGACGGGTTATGTTGTAAATTCTAACCGAATGTACAGGCCTTGTGAGACTACTGGCAATATCAACGTGGCGGGTTCAGCTCCCGAAAAGAGGCAAGGTGCTGTGCAAGGGGGGTGTTACGGCTGCGACGAACCTGTATATGACCATCAATCACAATACATGATATCCCGGGGATGTCGCCTCGAGATATCGCTCCCAGGGCATCTTGCGCCATTGAACCGGAAGGAGCATCACAGATGACTAAATCTGCTGGTTTGCCTACACCAATTGTTCCGGTTTTTAGTCCAAAGATGCGAGAGTTGTTTCCTGTGGCCAGGGCAATTGCGTCCTCAGGTCGTATGTCCCCCAAAGAAGTAAGTTCACAGATGGTTTTAATTATTCCCAGTGGCATCACGCCTGTCCCGGTAGGTGTATCACTGCCGATGCAGATTCTATGGAGGGCATTGTGGATACGGGCTATTTTAAGGACATGTAATGCAGAACGAAGATTACCTGCCTGAACGATCTGGAGTGCCATCTCACTTTCCTTGATAACAGATACCACTCCTTCATCATCTAAAGACGTTGTACCGCCGTTAATGTGGCCGCAGACGTCAACTTTGAGGTGAAGCAGTACCTCATGGTTTATGGGGCTTGATCCTGGAACAGAAGCCCCTCCGCTATGGGCCATCACACAAAGGCCATGTTTTTTCGCACAGCGAACTTGAGGCTCTCCGTCACGGGGGTCTGCGTACCCTCCGAAACCGTATTTTGCATAGCGAACACCAATATTGGCCATCTCAGCAAAATCTTCCTCTGTGAGACCCGGCTCCAATATGACTGAGCCTGCATGTATCTTCATTCCGTTAGGGTGAAAGTTCTGAAAGCATTTAAAGGCCGCTATGGCGAGCGCTTTGACGGCCACTGGATCGTGTGGCCGACCGGGTGCATGCACACCCTCTCCGGCCGTGACAACAGTTGTGATTCCGCCGTGGACATAAGAGTCAAGGAAATCCACCTGCTTTTGTCGCGGGGTGTAATCTCCCAGCACTATGTGACAGTGTGAGTCTATGAGTCCGGGGATTAGAGTGGTGTTTTTTGCATCAACCACCACATCTGCTTTCGAAACATCCAGTCCGTTGCCCATGGATGTTATGATGCCGTTTTCACAAATTAAAGAATCGGCGTCTAAAACCCCCGCTTGTAAGTCACCTGAGACCAATGTCCCGATATTGACAACAGCCAGTTTCCCCGGTTTTTTAGATTGAATCTCTTCCACGAAAATAGCCTCTTATCTTAGTCCGTCCAAACCTTTGGCTTCATCTTTTTTCAGCCCGCCGAGGCGGTAATTCAAACGCCCCCGGTTGGCCACCACAGCTATCACAACCACCTCATTAGGGTGAGGAGCATCAGGTATTCTCACCTCCATGGCGTCATAATGTGAGCGAACAAAGAGGGCATCCTTGTAAGCAATAGGGACATCCAGGGCTGTTCCGGGCACACCTCTTTTCGCCGCTGAAGTAATCCATGATTTTCCCCCGCCTACCGCTTCTCTTAAGTAGTCCGCAAACGCGGTAGTCAAAAACATGTGTGCATGGTCCATTTCACCGTTGGTGCCAACGATACCTCCTTTGCCGTAACTTTCAGGTGTTTCGCCAAGTGCCTCTACGGCCATCTTGCCTAATAATTTTCCCAGTTCCGCTCCTGCCTCAATGGCTTGGCTTAGGTCTTCATGATGAACGCCGGCATATGGATTTTCGACCACCGCAGCGGCTGCAACCATACGTAGAGGGCAATCTGCCAGAGATGATACGCCGGTAAAAAGTCCTTTTACCGGCCGATTACGAATTTAGGGATTCGGAAATGGTGCCACACACCCTTGGAACAAACTTGGATGCTCTGTCATGGGAAAATGGCCCCCAAAAAGCCCTTACCCTCGCAGAGAATCAAACAACTCTTGCACCGGGTCCGATGTGTCTAAATGAAGCAGCCTTTCCAAAATCCCTTCACACCTCTCTCTTGTAATGCTGACGGAGCACAGCTTTCTGAATTTGTCTGTAATATCATCTTCTGTCATTGGATTCTTCATGTTGCCTTTTGGATAGATCACCTGATTCCTCAGAGTACCATTACCCTTGATTTCCATTTCTACAACAGAAGCGAGGGTTTCCGGGTACTGTTTGTTCAACGATGTATCCTCCTCAATCTCGATCCGGCCCATCAAATCATTGATGTGGGGATCGCCTAATCTCTCTTTGGTGAATTGCGTCAAAGAGATCTTTTTGTCAGCAGCAGCCAGTGCAACGCAAAAGGGAATGCTGAGCCTGGCTGCCAGGGGGGTTTCAGGATGATAGTTCTGGCCCTGCCCTTTTGCTGTTCGTGGGATTCTAAGGCGGATCCTCAATATCTCTCTATCTCCGACATCATGTTCTTCCATCAGCTCAAGTACCGCCTGGATAGCTGCGTGGCTGATCAATATGGTTGGATATACTTTAAGGCTATTGGAGGTCAATTCGTATGATTCTCCAAGCCCCTGAGCTATTTTCTCGATATTGGGTTCCTCGGAAAATGCATAACAAAAACCGGTTGGGTACTCCAAGATCCCTTTTGGACCGTTGGCTCCCTTTTCGACCAACAGGGCCAGCATCACGCCCTGCATGGCTGCAAAACCAGGGTGAAGGCTCTTTGAATAGTCCCCTTTGTCGATACAATATCTAAGGCCGGCGGCCTGATCGGCCGCCAGGCCCATTGCGTACTCTGTCTGTACCTCGTCCAATTTCAACAATTTTGAGGCAGCCGCAACCGATGCAAGCGATCCGAATGTACTTGTTGGATGCCAGAATCGGTAATGGGATGGCATCATCTCTCTACCCACCCTTGCTCCAATTTCAAAACCCACGACAAAGGCTTCGAGTAAACCGGGTCCATCGGAGCGGAGTCGTTCTCCCAGGGAAAAGACCGTGGGGACCAATGAAGCGCTGAAATGAGAGATGGA
>JAUUVE010000366.1 GCA_030589715.1 Desulfobacteraceae bacterium
AAAAATAAGTTAAAAAATTATCCAAATACACTGAATCTCCATGGATCGCTTTATAATGAAACTCCCAAGGCTTTTTCTAATGCAACCATGCCCAATCTCCCCTCAATTTGTGGGTAAGGATTAGCCCGCCAGGGGAGGGGGAATAATAGTGCTCCTTTAAAGTCCCCTCCCCCTTGACGGGGGAGGGTTAGGGTGGTAACTTGAAATTTGAAATGCCTTCAGCAGAAATCTCTTCATTTTTTATTGTGATCTTAGGTTATGCGTGTTAATGTAAAACTCCCTTTGTATCATTTTAAACATGAAAGGAGGTGAGGATTTATAGCAGACTTATAAATAAACCATAAACCACCAAAAAGGAGGGAAGAAAAATGAAAAGAACGTTTATCTTATTGCTAGTAGGTATCTTCATGGGAACTTTGTCCGGTTTGACAGGACAGGCCATCGGGGCCTCATCCATTGTGGTCGTTGTGGACAGTCCACCCAGGACCATGCACCCAAATGGCTCCAATGCGGATGCGAACCTCTCGGTGATGGCCAACTTTTTTGACGGGCTTCTGCAGCGGAAGGGCTCACAGGGAAAGCTAGTCCCGGCTCTGGCGGTGCGATACGAGCATCCCGATCTTTTGACCTGGAAGTTCTACCTCAGAAAAGGGGTCAGGTTCCACAATGGCAACCCCTTTACCGCTGAGGACGTGAAGTTCAGCTTTGAGCGGCTAAGCAACCCGGAGGTATCCGAGTTCATCAACACCGGGAAAAGCATTGCATCAATCGACATCATCGATGATTACACCGTGGTCATTAAAACCAAGGAACCGATTCAGTGGTTCGCCAATAACCTCCATCAGATCTACATGATGGACAAGGAGTCGACAGAGGCCAGGGACCAGGCAGAGGTGGGGGTCAAGCCCATCGGAACCGGTGCCTACAAGTTTGTGGAGTGGGTCAAGGGGTCGTACCTCAGAGCGATGGCCAACGAGGACTATTGGGAAGGGGCCCCACCCATTAAGATTGTAGAGTTGAGGGCCATTACGGAGTCTTCGACCCGCTTTGCTGCCCTCGTCTCCGGGCAGGCTGATCTGGTCTCCGGGGTGCCTGTGGAGTTGTATGAAAAAGTTGCCCAGAATCCGAAGCTCGAGCTGGTCACCCGACCCGCCCGAAGGGCTATCTTTCTGGCGCTGGGCAACGAGCCGGGAAGCCCCACAGCAGACATTCGCGTTCGCAAGGCCATGTATATGGCGATCAATGAGGATGAGATTATCGAAAAGATCATGAGGGGCCATGCCGCACCAGCGGCGCAAATCCCGGATCCCCCCACCATTGGGTACAACCCCACCTTGAAGCGTTTAGCCTACAACCCGGAAATGGCCAGGAAACTCCTGAAGGAAGCCGGGTATGAAAAGGGGTTCGATATTACCCTGGCCGGTCCCAACGACCGGTATGTGCAGGACGAAAAGATTGCAGAGGCGGTGGTGAAGTATCTGGCCAAGGTTGGCATCAGGTGCAAGCTGGACGTGAAGCCCAAATCTATCTTTTTCCCGGAAGTCTCAGAGGGTAAACACATCTTCTACCTCTTCGGATGGTTTGACGGCACCTATGATATGGGCCGGAGTTATTTTAAGCTGATCCATACCCGGGACAGGGAAAAGGGTCTTGGGGAGTGGAATGTTGCATTCAGCGATCCCAGCATGGACCTCCTTCTCGCATCCACCGGCAGCATCGTTGACCAGGATAAGCGCAAAAAGGTTCTACAAGACCTGAACAAGATGACCATGATAGATAAGATCGCATGGATCCCCCTGCATTACCAGCAGGATATCTATGCGATCCAGAAGGGCGAAGGGATTAAGTTCAATCCCCGTCCTGACCGCTGGATCGTCTACAAGGAGATCTCCAAATAATAACGATTGACGGATAAAGGCGGGGCCGGATGCATCTCCGGTCCTGCCTTACAGAGGCCATGGCCACTTACATCACGCGAAGACTGCTTCAAGGCGCGGTCGTTCTACTGGCCGTCTCATTCATCTGCTTTATCATCTTCCGCTACATGGGAGACCCCGTCTTAATGCTGGCGGGCCGGTATGCCACGTTTCAAGAGCGCGAGGAAGTGAGAAAGGCTTACGGCCTGGACAAACCCTTTTACGTTCAATATATACGCTTTGTTGCCAATGCTGCCCGGGGCAACTTCGGAAGGTCTTACGTGACCCGCGTTCCGGCCTTGGGTCTCATACTGGAACGTCTTCCCGCCAGCGTGGAGCTTGCCACATCGGCGATTCTCATCTCCTTTCTTATGGGTGTAGGGCTGGGCGTTCTGGTATCCTTGAAACCCTATGCCCTCAGGAACCGATTCATCATGGCAGGTTCGCTCTTTGGCATCTCCATGCCTACCTTTCTCATTGGGGTTGTGCTCATCATGGTCTTTGCCGCTTACCTGGGGATTTTGCCCGCATTCGGCCGTGGAGAGACGGTCATGGTTGGTTTCTGGCGCACCGGTTTTTTGACCTGGAGCGGCATCCGTCATCTGATCCTTCCTGCCTTCACACTGGGGATGTACCAGCTTGCGGTGTTGTTGCGTCTTACCCGGGCAGGCATGCGGGAAGTCCTGGCTGAAGAGTATATCAAGACGGCATGGTCCAAGGGTCTCCCACCGAGGAAAGTGATCTTTAAGCACGCCCTTAGAAACGTCTTGATACCGGTGGTGACCATGACTGGCCTTCAATTTGGGGAACTCATTGCCTTTGCCCTCGTTACCGAAACCATCTTTCAGTGGCCAGGAACGGGGAATCTCTTGCTGACATCGATCTATGAGACAGATCAAACGGTTATTGTCACTTACATTATTCTGGCTGCACTCATCATTCTGAGCCTCAATATCATCGTAGACATTCTCTACGCATTTTTGAACCCGAAGATTCGATATGACTAAGGGATTCTTCAAATCAAAGATAATCTATGACTTTTTTCATGACCCGTCCGCCCTTGTGGGAAGCTTCCTGCTCGTGTTCTTTATTATGGCAGCTCTTTTTGCGCCGTGGATTGCGCCACAGAATCCCTATGACCTGGAGAAGGTGAGCCTTGAGCACTTTCTAAAGCCCCCCATCTGGAAAGAGGGGGGTGAGCCCCCGTTTCTTTTGGGGACCGATGATCAGGGGCGGGGCAT
>JAUUVE010000051.1 GCA_030589715.1 Desulfobacteraceae bacterium
AAAAGCGCCGTTTCCAGCCCAGGAGTTGGGTTAAAAGGTTCACGGTTCAGAGGTTGATCCCCCCATGGTATTAACCCAATGGAATCAATGCTTAAGGAAAAAAGCGAGAAGCGCTTAACCCTGAACCGGGAACCCGGCACCTTATAACCCAGACCGACCTGATGTCCAATTTTTATGTAAATCCTTGTTATTTTAAAGGGTTATAGCTATTTTTTGGTAATAAATTACGAGGTCTGTACTGTTAGGTGTTGTGCAAAGATGTTGAGTCGATCCAATATATTTTCTCTACGAAGGATCTTGTGAAAGAGATGGAAAAAGTCGAATTTCCTGAGTTTCAATTTGTTTAAACCATTTTTCATTCATTAAATTAGGCAAAAACGGACGAACCCGTTAAAGAAGGGACATGGGAAGGGATCTTTTGTCGTTATTAGTGCTGTGAACGACAGATTCATAGCCTACGAAGATCTTATCTGATGGACTATCTTTATGACGGTTCCCACAATATTCATTTAAGATCTAATCATGTAAAGGGAGGATCAGAAAATTGGCTATTCACATCACCATGCCCAAATGGGGCCTCACCATGAAAAAGGGGAAGGTTGCAAAATGGTTTAAAAAGGAGGGCGATTCCGTACAAAAAGGTGAGGCATTATTTGAGGTTGAAACGGAAAAGATCACCAACAAAGTCGAAGCGCCTGCCAGCGGGATCCTGTTCCAAATTGTGGTCCCGGAAGGAACGACTGTACCTGTGGGAACCATATTGGCTGTCATGGCGGAGCCGGGAGAGCAGCCTGAGCGGATCGAAGGCATGCAGGTCGGTGAGGTGGAGGAGAAGGCAGCACCTTCAGTTGCTGGACCGACACCAGTAGGGCCCCAAAAACCCAAAGAGAAGATGTTCGTGCTTGCCACGCCTGCAGCACGCCGCCTGGCTAAAGAACTGGACATGGATCTGTCCCTGGTGCCAGGCACAGGGCCGCAAGGGCGGGTTACAGAGGCGGACGTGACCAAGTATCATGAGGAGGGACCGCCGCCACCCAGGATCACACCATTGGCAGAGGAGATGGCCAGGCAGGCAGGTCTGGACATTTCCACCATTATCGGCACTGGAGAGGATGGTAAGATTACCAAGGAAGATGTGGAGCGCGCATTGGAGGCCTTAGCCAGAGAGGAGGAGGCAAAACCTGTAGGGTCTATCCCCTTTACGGGCATGCGCCTCTCTGTTGCGGAGAATATGCATGCGAGTCTTCAAAATACAGCCCAACTCACCATCTTCACAGAACTGGACGTGACTGGAATGGTTAGTTTCCTTAACCAGGCTCGAGAAGAATATGAGAAGGATGAGGCCGTGAGGGTCTCTCATAATGATGTTATTATCCTGACAACTTCTCGGGTCTTGAAACGCTTTCCTGTCGTGAACTCCACATTGGTGGGAGATGAGATTCTGTTCCATCGTGCGGTCAATATGGGCATCGCGGTGGCTTTACCTGATGGGCTCATTGTACCGGTACTTCGGGATGCCGACAAAAAGGGGCTTCTGGAGATTGCCAAAGAGGCCAGGGAACTGGCTCGGAAGGCGCGGGGAGGAGATCTGACCGTTGACGAGGTCACAGGTGGAACGTTTACCATTACCAATTTGAGCATGTTTGAGGTGGATGGCTTCACTCCCATACTGAGGTCGCCTGAGACAGGAATCCTTGGAGTTGGCCGGGTCAAAGAAAAACCGGCCGTGTATAATGGGGAAATCACTATTCGGCCTATGATGTTTCTGAGTCTGACCTTTGACCACAGGGTAGTAGACGGTGTCCCTGCGGCCGAGTTTTTAGAAACAGTGGCCCGGTACCTTCAGCAACCGACATTGGCCCTGACGTAGTCTTTGGATAATAGCCTAATACTATGATGAGGTAATCGTATGCATGATGTGATCGTTATTGGTGGAGGACCCGGCGGATATGCAGCCGCCATCCGCGCCTCTCAACTTGGAGCAAAAGTGGCGCTGATCGAGGCTTCTGAAATAGGTGGCACCTGCGTAAACAGGGGTTGCATTCCGACCAAAGTTTGGATGCGAACCGCATCTCTCCTCCATTGGATCCGCAAGAGTAGTGAATTCGGGATCAAAGCTTCCGTCCAGGAGCTGGATCTACAGGCGATTGTGGAGAGGAAGAACGGCGTATCGGGAGATATTCGGATGGGTATGGAAGGCCTCCTGGCCAACAATGGCGTGGAAGTGATCAGGGGCCGGGCTCTATTGAAAAGCCCCCGCGAGGTTACCGCGGATGGGAAGACTCTACAAACAAAAAAAATCCTCCTCGCTACTGGCAGCAGTCTGAAAATCCCAGATGTGCCTGGTCTGGAAGAGGCTGCAATGACTACGGATCAGGTGCTTGAACTGAAAGAGATCCCTTCCTCTGTGCTCATCTGGGGATCACCAGGCCCCATTGAAGTGGAGATGGCCAGTCTATTGAATATATTTGGATGTAATGTGTCTTTGGCAACTGAATCGCGTAGACTTCTTCCCCGAGAAGACGGTGATACGAGCCAGCGGCTTGCCCAGGCCTTGAGGGAACAGGGGGTGGATGTGCTCCCACGCTCTGCCCTTCAATCGGTGCAAGAGTCGGAAGGTGGTTTTGAGGCCAAATTATCCGGCCCTGAGGAACGTACTGTTAAGGTTGAGAAGGTTCTGGTTTCCTCCAGGAGGCCCAACACGGCCCGTCTTGGACTTGAACGGGTCGGTGTTCAATTGAATGAAGACGATAGCATCCAGGTAAACAAACGGTTGGAAAGCTCTGTAGATGGGATCTACGCCATAGGGGATGCCACAGGCGGATGGATGCTCAGTCATGCCTCTTCCTCCATGGCAGTCACGGCTGCTGAAAACGCTATGGGGAATAACCGCAAGTTTCCCTTTCACTTGATTCCGCGAGGTATTTGGACCATACCCGAGGTTGGCACTGTGGGTCTTTCCGAAGAAGAGGCCGAGAAACAGGGAATAGACGTTGAAGTGGGAGATTTCCCCTATTCCATTAATGGTTTGGCCATGGTTAGAGACGAGACGGATGGCGCAGTTAAGATCATTTCAGATTCCAAGTACGGTGAGATTCTGGGAGTCCATATCGTGGGAGCCAATGCGACGGAACTGGTGGGCGAAGCCGTTATGGCCATGCAGCTTGAGGCCAGGGCCGGTGAATTAGCTTACAGTATCCGGCTGCACCCTACATTTTCAGAAGGCGTGGTGGATGCGGCACGGGGTGCTTTAGGGTGGGCTTTATATCTTCCGAAACAGTGACGGGTGAATGGGCTTGATCTGGTAATGGGACGTGAACTGGAAATCCTGGAATGGGGCTCGTTGGATTACGGGGTGGCCTTCCTGCGTCAGAAGAGCCTAGTTGAAGAAAGGATTTCAGGATCCTCTCCCGATCGTCTAGTGCTGGTGGAGCATCCGCCAGTGGTCACAATCGGTCGAAGTGGGGGATTGGGGGATCTGCGTATTTCCAAAGAAAAGCTCTTTAGGAAAGGCATAGACCTTCACCAAGCCGATCGCGGGGGCATGGCCACTTTTCACGGCCCTGGGCAGCTGGTGGCTTACCCCATTCTGAAGCTCAAAAACCGAGACATGCACCTCTATCTCAAAACCCTTCAGGACACTTTGGCAACTGTACTTCGAACCTATGGTCTGAATCCGGAATTCAAGAACGGAAGGCCTGGAGTATGGGTCGATTCAGCTAAGGTGGCAAGTATAGGTATCGCTGTACGGAGATGGGTCACATATCACGGTGCGGCCTTGAATGTAAACACAGACCCCCAATGGTTCAACTGGGTTATCCCATGTGGGCATCCCAATGAGAAAATCACCTCCATGGAACGGGCGCTGGGGCATGCGATTGATATGGCCGAGGTGAAAAAGACGTTCACAGAGGCCTTCGTGGATTTATTCGGATATGCCGAGACGCACCGGGACCACAAAAAATCCTCAAGACATCCTCACTGGTTGATCCGTAATGCGCCTGGCACCCTGGCAATCGATCGTATGGAGAAGAAACTAAGCGAATGGAGATTAGCCACTGTGTGCGAGACGGCCCTGTGTCCCAACCTGGGTGAATGCTTTGCCCGGGGTACAGCCACCTTTATGATATTGGGGACCCGGTGCACAAGGCGGTGCCATTTTTGTGCTGTGGATAAAGGTGCTCCACAGCATATTGACCTTGAGGAACCGGAGCGTGTAGCTCGAATGGCGCAATCCCTGAATCTTAATTACGTGGTGGTCACCTCCGTAACCCGGGATGATCTTCCGGATGGCGGTGCAGTGCAATTTGTGCGGACCATTGAACTTATACGTAAAAGATCACTGGGCGCAAAGGTTGAAGTGCTCGTCCCTGATTTTAAAGGCTCCCTTTCTGCCTTGCAGATAGTGTGTGAAGCCCATCCTGACGTGTTCAATCATAACATGGAGACTGTAGCGCGCCTGTATCCCCGTGTGAGACCTCAGGCACACTACCGCCGATCCTTAGCTGTCCTGGAGTATGCCGCCAGACAGGGGATGCGCGTGAAGTCAGGTCTCATGCTTGGTCTGGGGGAGACTGACCGCGAAGTGAAGGAGACACTCACTGACCTGAAGAGGGCCGGTTGCCACTATTTGACGCTCGGGCAATATCTGACGCCATCCGGGAACCATATTCCTGTGGCTCGATATGTCCCACCCTATGAGTTTGAGAGGCTGGCTGAAAATGCGCGGTCTATGGGATTCCAGGAGGTGGCCGCTGGACCACTGGTGAGGAGTTCTTATAGGGCTGATGAGATGTTTCAAACCGAGGAGGAGATAAGTAATTGACCGTTGAAAGTGGAGAGAACTCATGGCGAAAAAGAGATTTATCGTGGAGCTCGGAACGGGTATTGACCTGCATGGGGAAGATGTGACCAAGGCAGCATGCCGGGCGGTCGACAACGCCATATCCAAGAGCTGTCTGTGTGGTCTCGTAGAAATCCTGGGGCTTCAAAACCTTGAAGATGTTCATGTGGACATCCTCGTGGCATCACCCCGACCCGAGCAGGTAGACCTGAATCAGGTCGAGGAGACGGTGCCTATCGGCCAGAAAACAGCCCGCGCCGTGGAGGGTGGGATGACGGCTGAGGGGCTTTGTGTGCCCCAATTCGCACCGGAGTGCGATCAGATCGTGGTGGCCAATGCCGCCATCACTGTCTCAATAGATCAATAGTTGAATGTCACGTGAGTTGGAGAGATTATTGAAGTAGGAGGGCCTTTGAGATTGTTAGTATTCGCCTTGTCCATGGAATAAAGGACGGCGGGACAAAAAGAGAATTAGCTCCATTATTTCTCGTTTGTAAGCGATGGGGAGCTAACTTGCCACAGAAAGGAGGGGATATAAAGAGTTTTTCAACATAGTGTGAGTACACCAACCTTTCCATTTTTTTAATCTTAACAAAGGAGGGTCAGAAAAATGAGTCTCACCAGTGAAAAAATGATCGACGTGTATGAGACCATGGTCAAGATCCGGATGTTTGAGGACAAGGTGGCCGAACTGTTTGCCGAAGGTAAAGTGCCGGGCTTTGTCCACCTGTATGCCGGTGAGGAGGCAATTGCCGCAGGAGTGTGCATTCACTTGACAGAACGGGATTACATCACCTCAACCCACCGGGGTCACGGCCACTGCATCGCCAAAGGGGTCAATATAAACTCCATGATGGCCGAGGTATACGGCAAGGCCAACGGTGCTTGCAAGGGCAAGGGTGGCTCGATGCACATCGCCGATGTAGAGAAGGGAATGCTGGGCGCAAATGGCATCGTAGGCGCCGGCGGTCCTCTGGCCTGTGGACCCGGCCTGATGGCCAAGACTCTCGGTACCGATCAGGTGACGGTTTGCTTCTTCGGTGATGGCGCTGCTGAGCAGGGGACGATGCACGAGGCAATGAACTTGGCCTGCTGCTGGACCTTGCCCCTAGTCTTTGTCTGCGAGAACAACGGGTACGCCGAGAGCACGCCGTGCAGCTACCACTGCGCTGCGAAGAATATCTCGGACCGGGCTGTGGCCTATGACATGCCCGGAGTCACGGTGGATGGCACCGACCTTTTCGCCATCTACGAGACCGCTGAAGAGGCGATCGACCGGGCACGAAGGGGCGAAGGCCCTTCTCTTATCGAGTGTCGAGGGTTCCGCTACTATGGCCATTTTGAAGGGGACGCAATACTATACATGACCGAAGAAGAAAAGGAACATAATCGTGCCCGGGACCCGATCGATAACTTTAAAAAGCGTGGGCTGGAGCGGCGGCTACTGTCCGAGGCGCAAATTGCAGAGGTCGACACCAGAGTAGCAGCGATCATCAAAGAAGCGGTAGAATTTGCAGAGGAGAGCGCCTGGCCTGACTCTGAGGAAGTCTTTACCGACGTCTATGTCAATTACCCATAGGAGGAGAAAGGAGGAAGAACGATGGCTACACGTAAGATAACTTTTCGGGAAGCGATCAATGAGGCCATGCGATTGGAAATGCGTCGTGACCCTACCGTGATCCTCTTTGGGGAAGATGTAGCGGGAGGTGCGACTTTGCCCCATATGGAAGGGGAGAACAAAGAGGCGTGGGGCGGTGTCCTGGCTGTTACCCAGGGATTGGCCCCTGAATTTGGCCGAAATCGTGTCCTTGACACGCCTATTAGCGAGTCAGCATTTATCGGCGCGGCTGTGGGAGCGGCTTCCACGGGTCTGCGGCCCATCGCGGAGCTGATGTTCGTAGACTTTTTGGGCGTCTGCTTTGATCAGATCTTTAACCAAGGTGCTAAACTGCGCTACATGTTCGGAGGCAAGGCGCAGGTGCCGATGGTCATCCGCTCAATGATCGGCGCCGGGCTTCGGGCAGCCGCACAACACTCTGGATGTCTTTACTCAATCTTTGCCCACATACCAGGGCTTAAGACGGTCGTCCCCTCCACACCTTATGATGCCAAAGGGTTACTCTCGTCCGCTATCCGGGACAACGACCCGGTCATGTTCTTCGAGCACAAGCTCTTGTACGATATGGAAGGAGAGGTTCCTGAGGACAACTATACGATCCCATTAGGAGTGGCTGACGTTAAGCGGGAGGGCGATAACACGACGATTGTGACCCTTGGCCGTATGGTTCACTTATCGCTGGAGGCAGCCGAAAAGCTGGCTGGTGACGGGATAGATGTCGAAGTGGTGGATCTTCGTTCTATTTCCCCGATAGACGAGGATGCCATCCTGAAGTCGGTCAAGAAGACCCATTCCCTGGTTGTGGTAGATGAGGACAACCCCAGGTGCAGTCTGGCTACGGATGTCGTCGCCTTGGTCGCAAGCGAGGCCTTTGACTACCTGGATGCACCGTGCAAGATGATCACTGCACCACACACTCCGGTCCCTTTCAGTCCAGCTCTGGAGGACGTTTACATTCCCAGTGTGGATACCATCGTCTCAACTGTTAAGTCGCTTAGGGAATAACGGTCTAAAGGTGTACCTCACCTTGGAGAAAGGGTTATGTCAACAATTGGGATCATCGCCAATCCCGCCTCCGGCAGGGACATCCGCCGCCTGGTCGCCCATGCCTCGGTATTTGACAATCTGGAGAAGGCGCACATTTTGCGACGGGTGCTTCTGGCTCTGGACGCCATGGGGATCCAACAGGTGATCTACATGCCCGACTACGACGGCCTTGTAGAGAGGGCGTTGCGGGGGCTGAAACTTTCGCTGAAGGCTCTCCAGCTTCACATGGATATGTGGGCTGACGAACGAGACACGACCGAGGCGGCCAGACGTTTTTGCGAAAACGATGTGGGCTGCATCATCACCCTTGGTGGAGACGGAACAAACCGCGCTGTGGCCAAGGGTTGCAGCAGCATTCCCATCGTCGCTATTTCTACCGGCACCAACAACGTCTTCCCCGGTATGATAGAAGGCACTGTGGCCGGGCTGGCGGCCGGGCTGGTTGCGAGGGAAATGGCAGACGTTAAAAAGTTCACCTATGTTGCCAAACAGCTGGAGGTATATGTTGATGGCCAGATGGCGGAGATCGCTTTGATTGACGTGGTGGTCTGCACCGAGCTGTTTGTAGGCAGCCGGGCCCTCTGGGACCCGCGCCGCATACAGGAGATCGTCCTGGCCAGGGCTGAACCTGACTGCATCGGCATGTCATCTATTGGCGGCCTTTTACATCCCATTGGACCCCGGGATGCACAGGGGATGTTTGTTCGACTAGGAGAGGGTAACACCAGCGTGCTGGCCCCTGTGGGTCCAGGGCTGATCAGCAGGGTGGATATCCAAGACTACCGGTTGCTGTCTTTAGGGGATGAGGTGGTACTGGAACCTGCTGCGTGTACCATCGCCGTGGACGGCGAGCGGCAGATTGAGGTCTACCACGATCAGAAAGTCACTGTTCGATTAACGAATCACGGCCCTCTAGTGGTGGATGTGAGGCGATGTTTGCAGGGGGCGAGTCGACACGGTATCTTCAAAATCAAGACCTTGGGGCACAAGTTCTCCGGGAAGATGTAAGACCCAGGCAACAGGCTCATGTACCTCAAGATTGTTCGGGTTTCCCAACGGGTGGATCAAGCTCAAAAAAATCTTTATTCATCAAGAGCCTGGGATATCCAGGTTGAAAGGAGGGTCAAAATGGATCTTGGATTGAAAGGAAAGGTGGCACTGGTCACGGGCGCCAGCCGGGGCATCGGCAAGGCAATCGCGCTGACTCTGGGTGAAGAGGGTTGTAACTTAGCCATCTGCGCCCGAGGAAAAGAAGCATTGGATGAAGCGGCCGAAGAGATGAGGGCGAAAGGGGTAGATGTCCTTACTGTTCAGTCAGATGCCTCCAAGTTGGAGGACAACAAAAATTTCGTCTCGCAGGCTCTCGAGAAGTTCGGGCGGATTGACATCCTTGTTAACAACGCCGGCGCAGGTCGACTGAGCGATCCGATGGAACTTCCTGAGGAAGAATTCAGACAAAACATGGATCTCATGTTATTCGGGCCTATCCAGTGTTCCAGGGAGGTCATCCCTCATATGAAGAAGCAGGGTTGGGGACGGATTATTAATATCTCCTCGGTTTTCGGCAAGCAGCCGGGAGGGCTGTTGGACTATGACGCCATCAAGGCAGCATTGATCATGTTTACAAAGGACCTAAGCAACTACCTGGCCAAGGACAAAATCCTGGTGAATGCAGTGTGCCCCGGGCCCATCCGGGGGCAGCTCTGGGAAGGCCCCGGCGCACTGGGAGATCAACTGGGTCAGGTGTTGGGCATGTCAGGCCCGGAGGCCGTCAAGTGGTTCGCCGAACAGAACATCCCCCTGGGACATCATGGTGACCCGGAGGATATTGCCAACATGGTAACCTTTCTGGCCTCAGATAAAGCAAAGAATATCACAGGCCAGGCGATCAACGTGGATGGCGGGATGGTAAAGACTATGGTTTAAAAAGGCTTATTGCTCTACTCCCTGTGCTGATGGGCCCTGCAAAGTCGTTAGGATCTGTCCGAGACTTGAGTGAGGGCATCTTGACAATGGCCAAGCCGCTTTCCGCCTGAGGAAAGCGGCTATTTTTTTGGGAAACATAATGTGGTTTGTTAAAGGGGGACAGGAACGGGGACGCTCTTAACAAAATAACCTAGATGCCAGTCTATCAATTGATCAACTGATATTTGTTATCTTGGACAATGGCTTCTCTCCTCTCGACGGCGTACCCAACCCCTGAGGTGCTCATCTCTAGCGCTCGCGCCAAATCTGTCAGCGACATGCCCAGCTCTCTAGCCGCCCGAAAGCCAGGAAATGGGCGTGATTTAGAAGAAATCCCCACCC
>JAUUVE010000344.1 GCA_030589715.1 Desulfobacteraceae bacterium
ATCGGATGGTCTTGGATTAGGCGGATATTCAAATGCTTAAGATCAAAAGATTTTGACGATAGAATGGAGAGAATCAATAAATGATTGACCGAACCACTTAGGATTTCCCAGACTGGTTGCCCCCAGAGGCGTCAACAATGTGTGCGTTGCGATAGAGGCCCGCCTAACCCTCTTTAAGGAAAAACTCATTCATCTTCTCCTTGACCTCTTCCATGATCTCGTTGAGCCAGAGGACGTCATCTATTGAAAGTCGGCCAGGTTTTGTGGTGGCCTTGCTTCCGTCCCGTTTCACATATGCCCTGGGTCCAATCTGTAGCTTTGGGTCACCATCGCCGTATCGGTATATGGAGATAGTGAGACCTGTTTCCTCATTTTCCCAGGTTTCGAGGACCTGGTCCTTGCTTGCGTCGTATGCCATTAATCAATTCCTTTCGATAGGCGCGGTTAGTAAACAATTGTCAATCACCACTCATCAATCGTAAATCATCAATCCTACTGTTCCCACCCAAACCCTGCGGCTTCGCCAAGATCCTCTTCTATCCTTAGCAGCTGATTGTATTTGCATATCCTTTCGGATCTGGATAAAGAGCCGGTCTTTATCTGCCCTGTTCCGGTTGCCACTGCCAGGTCTGCTATAAACGTATCCTCTGTCTCACCTGACCTGTGCGATATTATGGCATTCCACCCGGCCCTATGAGTCATCCGGACTGCCTCCAGGGTCTCTGTCAGGGTACCGATCTGGTTCAGCTTGATCAATACTGCGTTTGCAGATTTCTCTTTTATCCCCCTGGCAATGCGTTTGGTGCTGGTCACGAATAGGTCGTCTCCAACGATCTGGATGCGGTCCCCGAGCCTCTCAGTCATCTTCTTCCAGCTTTTCCAGTCATTTTCGTCAAGACCGTCTTCAATGGAATATATGGGAAAACGATCGATCCAGTCAGCGTAAAGGTCGATCATTTGGGCCCCGTTTCGCACGGACTGATCCGATTTGTAAAAGACATACTTACCGCCTTTGTAAAAGGAGGAAGAGGCAGGGTCCAGGGCGAGCACAACATCCTTGCCGGGCCGATAACCAGCCTTTTTGATACCCGAAAGGACCATCTCAAGGGCCTGTTCATCAGATTTGAGGTCCGGCGCAAAGCCCCCTTCGTCGCCCACTGCCGTGGAAAACCCCTTTTCTTTTAGGACGCCGGCCAGGGCATGAAAGACCTCCGCTCCTATGCGTAGTCCATCCCTAAATGTCTTACCCCCAACGGGCATGATCATGAATTCCTGGATATCCATGTTGTTGGTGGCGTGGAGCCCACCATTTAGGATGTTCATCATGGGCATGGGAAGCCGACATGCATTGGTTCCCCCTATGTACCTGTAAAGGGGCATGAAAAGTGAATCAGCAGCGGCCCGGGCAACGGCCAAAGAGACACCTAAGATGGCATTGGCCCCTAACTTGCCCTTGTTGGGGGTGCCGTCCAACTCTATAAGGGTCTTGTCGATAAGGCGCTGATCAGTTGCATCCATCTCAATAAGTACCGGGGCGATTATCTGATTCACATTATCGACTGCCTGCTGGACCCCCTTTCCCCCGTAACGTTTTCTCCTCTTGTCGCGCAGCTCTACGGCCTCATATTTCCCTGTGGAAGCCCCAGAGGGTACGGCTGCCCTGGCAAAACTGCCATCGCTCAATCCCACTTCGACTTCTACTGTGGGATTCCCCCTGGAATCCAGAATTTCCCTTGCAACAATTGCCTCTATTAATTCCATGATTTCCTCCTGTTTCAACAAGGGTCAAGAGATAATCAAGTATTCGATAAGACTATAAGATATTCATGCTTTGGTGACAAGAGAAAAGGGATGGAGATATACAGGGATCAGAGGTCAGAGGTCAGTGGGTCGCAGAGTGATATGGAGGCCTTGAGGGCCTTGTTGATGAGCCTTGGGCCTGCTTCCTTTTGGCGGATTAGCTTGACATATGGCCCTAGGGGCCTCCATTGATGCACATTTGATTCTTTGAATAGGGCAACGGTGGGCGTGCCCAGCATGGCTGCCAGGTGGGTTATGCCGCTGTCCTGCCCGATGTATAGAATGGCCTCTTTTAGGATCCTTGTGAGCAGGTCCTTATCAGGGGAAAAGTAGATTTTCGCCTCGGTTGAACTCAAGGACTTTCTGAAGGAGGGGCAAATGGACTTTTCTGCAGGGCCTAACAGGAGTAAAGGCTTTAACCTCTGGAGCTTAGTTTCCCGACTGAGCCTGGCAATCAGGTTGAGCCAAAAATCGGGTGGATGGTTTTTCTTGGGATCACCCGAGCCGGGGTGAAACACCATTTTGTTCTGTCTCACAGGAGCCGCCATCTTTTCAGACAGGCCCCTGGTGAGGATGGTCTTAATAGACCGGTCAGGATCAACTGGTAGGCCTGCAGACCTCAGACAATTGGACAGGTACAGGGCCACATGGATATGCCTGCCTTTTTTAGGGAAGGAGGGGAATATGTGCGTCGGGGTGTTAGGCAGATATGCACTCAAGTTCCTACTGATTGTGCCATCTTCATCACTGAAAAAGGCTATCACCAGATCAGTTTTTGAGAAGGGTAGTCTCCGCCTATCGGGGTTCTCCATAAAGAGCCTGTGCCAGCCAGGCCTTTCAAGGTCCATAGCGGAATTGACATAATCCTTAACAAAGCCCAGTCCGGGCTGACGCCCGACATAGGTGATGGTCGCCTTTTGAGACAGATCAAGCAAGGCAGGTAATAGCATCAGGGTGTCCCCCAGGGCCCCCGCTCTGATGATCAGGGCATTCACTGAAGCACCTTACCAGGCAGGGGAGGCGACCACCAGGATGGTGCATTCCTCTTGAGTGTTATTTGCGAGGGCGTGTGAGGTGCCGACAGGGATCCATACGGCATCCCCGGGACCCACCTGTCTTGTTTCCTCGTCTACCTTCATCTCACCTGATCCGCTGAGAACAAAATAGATTTCCTCCATGGGATCAACATGGGCTTCGATTACCTTGTTAGGTCCCAGCCTGGCAATGGCCAGGAAGCCTATCTCCTTCAGGGTCCTGCGGTCCAGGACCATCTGGGCGATGGCCCCTCCGTGTGCGAGGTATGTGGTATCCAGTACTTCCTTGTCATTGATATTTCGAACAATCATGGATTTGGGCTCCTTAAATGGTGGTTTTGATTTCATCTTGATTTGCCCTACGCAAAGGGCGTATATATAGTGCCTGAACGAAAAGTATGTTCAGGCACAATTTTGGATTTTGGATTGCGGATTTTGGTCTGCCTTGGCGCGACTTATCAGGTTGGAAGCTGGCGACCCGAAATTTAG
>JAUUVE010000236.1 GCA_030589715.1 Desulfobacteraceae bacterium
CCTATACAGGATTTTTGAAAATAAAGACCAATTATCCTGAAAAACCGGAAATAACTGTACGAATAAGGGGCCGAATCGGGAAAAAGAGCTAAAACTTCTCGGTATCCTTAAAAAAATCGCTTATAAACCTGACCCTTGGCCTCTCCATTTCCAGGATTGTAACACCCTCGTTTTCGTAAGGTTTCCGGCCCCTTATGTAGAGAAATATTTTGCGGCTTTTTGGGGATTCAGACATTGAATCTTGATTTATTGGAAGGGGAGGGGAGATTTTTCATCTTGACATTGATTAAGGGTGGGATTATACTCTACTAAAATGATATAGAATAAATCTTTTTATAACCTGGGGCGGCAATTGATTTGAAAGGAAAATGGAATGAAATTTGTAAAAGATCAAGATTCGGATGAAACCCTGGACCTGGTTTGCCGTATGTGCCCCTTGCATCTCATGGAGCCGGGGGAAAGGCTTAGGTGTCTGAAAAAGGGGCAGGTATTGGAGGTCTTGACCGATTATGACGGGGCCCTTCAGGATATTCCGGAGTGGTGTGAAAAGTGTGGGCAGGAATTCCTCGGGGTGGAGGAAGATGAGGAGTGTTATAAACTGTATATACGGAAGGTAAAATAGAGAGGTTTTAAATGAACAGGGTTTACATGGATCATGCTGCAGCAACGCCTGTAAGAAGAAGGGTCCTTGATGCGATGCTGCCCTATTTTGACAGGGAATTTGGGAACCCATCCACCGTCTATGACATGGGTTCAAAGGTAAAGCAGGTAGTTGAAGGGCAGAGAGAAAAGGTCGCCGAGCTGATTGGTGCAAAGCCGGGCGAGATAATCTTCACCTCATCCGGAGCTGAGGCAAATAACCTGGCCATCAAAGGAGTGGCCTTTGCCAGGCAGAAAAAGGGGGATCATCTTGTTATCTCTTCTATAGAGCATCATTCTGTCCTCAATTCGGCGAGATTCCTTGAGCGTATGGGGTTTGAGGTGGCCTTTCTAGCGGTGGACAAATATGGGCTTGTGGAGCCCGAGCGATTAATGGAGGCCATCAGGCCCGAGACAATCCTTGTGTCCATAATGCATGCAAACAATGAGATCGGCACCATCGAACCCATATCAGAGATTTCCTCGGTCTGCCGCGAAAATGGGGTTGTGTTTCATACGGATGGTGTGGCAACGGTAGGCAATATTCCGGTCAAAGTAGATAAACTGGGTGTGGACCTTCTGAGCCTATCGGGTGTCTCCCTGGGGGCGCCCAAGGGGATCGGCGCACTCTACTTCAGGGACAGGATAAGGCTGATGCCTTTGATACATGGCGGCATACAAGAAAGGGGCAGGAGGGCCGGCACTGAAAACGTCCCCGCCATCGTGGGCCTTGGCAAGGCATTGGAGCTTGCCGCAGAAGAACTGGCAAACGGAGTAAATGGCTCACGGGTCCGAGAAATGAGAAATACCCTTGTTTCGGGAGTCCAGGAGCGTATTGAACATTCGAAGCATACAGGGCACCCGGAGAAAAGGCTTCCCGGTCATGCCAGCTTTTGCTTTGAGGCCATTGAAGGGGAGGCACTCCTCTTTATGCTCAGCCAGGGAGGGGTTTATGCCAATACCGGTTCTGCCTGTGCATCGAAGGCCCTCAAGACCTCTCCTGTTCTTGCGGCAATCGGGATACCTCCTGAGGTTGCACAGGGATCAATCGTATTTACAATGAACGGCAGCAATAGGATCGAAGAGGTGGAATACGTGCTTGAAAAACTTCCTCCGGCGGTTGAAAGACTCCGATCATTCTCCCCCGTCTGGAAGAAAAGCATGGCTGCCTAGGGGATAAATATGATATGGGTAGCCAAGACCATGGGAGCCATTTTCACAAAAAAGAGGCCTTAGAATGAAGCTATCAACCAGAAGCCGGTATGGAACCAGAATGATGGTCGACCTTGCCCAGCACTATGACAAAGGACCCGTACAGATAGGCGACATTGCAAAGAGGCAGGATATCTCAGTCAAGTATCTTGAACAACTGATTATCCCGTTAAAGAAGGCCGATTATATAAGGAGCGTCAGGGGTCCCAAAGGGGGGCATATGTTGACAAGGCCCCCTGAGGAGATCACTGTAGGAGAGATCGTCAAGATCCTCGAGGGGGGAATTGATCTGAGCGGCTGTATTGAAAATCCCGATGCATGTGAGCGGACCGAGAGGTGTTTGACACGTGGTGTCTGGGAGGAGGCCACAAAGGCGATGTATGAAAAGCTCAACTCAACAACCCTGTCCAAGATGATTGAAGCTGGCAAGAACAGTTGAGCATTTCTGAGGAGGGAGAAGATGTACTCAGAAAAGGTAATGGACCATTTCTCAAACCCTAGAAATGTTGGCACCATAGAGAATGCTGACGGCATCGGAGAGGTTGGAAATCCCACGTGCGGAGACATGATGACCTTTAACATCAGGGTGGAAGATAATAAGTTGACTGATATAAAATTTAAGACATTTGGATGTGTCGCCGCCATTGCGGTGTCAAGTATGGTAAGTGATATGGCCAAGGGGAAGACCCTGGATGAGGCAAGGGCCATAACAAAAAAGGCGGTTGCAGACTCTCTGGACGGTCTTCCAAAGGAAAAAATGCATTGCTCAAACCTTGGTGCCCAGGCGCTTGCCAAGGCAATTAAGGATTATGAGGAAAACAAGCTGGGCAAACCAAAGGCCTCGGAAGAAGAACCGCACGAACCAGGGGTTACAGCGCAAGAAAAAGAACAGGATATAAGGTGCACAGAATGTAAAGCTCTTAACCCTATTAATGCAAAATTTTGTATGAGTTGTGGTAAAAAGCTGAGGGATTAAATGAAGATTGTTTCGGTAGCAATAAGTAAGAAAAAAGGCACCCGCAAGGTGGTAGTTGATGAGGGGGTTCTGGTCGCTGACCACGGGCTGGAGGACGATGCGCATGCGGGTCAGTGGCATCGGCAAGTGAGCTTTCTTGCTTCTGAGAGCATTGAGAAGGCTCGAGAGAGGGGCCTTGATGTCGTCTTCGGGGACTTTGCTGAGAACATAGCCACAGAGGGTATTGATTGGCCCAGGGTTCCTGTGGGCACTTTGATACAGTTGGGAGATTCGGCCTTGGTGGAGATCACCCAGATTGGCAAGGAATGTCACAACAAATGTGCCATTTACTATAAGGCAGGGGATTGCATCATGCCCCGGGAGGGCGTCTTTGCACGCGTTCTAAAGGGTGGAAAGATCCGCTCCGGTGAAATGGTTCGCCTTTTGGGTGATTCATCCGGTATGGTGTAAGATTCATGGGGAAGGGATCTATTGATGAGCGCTGAAAATGGTACGGTCGAGAGGGTTGAAAATGGTTGGGCCTGGGTCCTGACCGAGCGGAAGGCCGGGTGTGGCGATTGCGGTCATAAGGGCAGCTGCAACATGATCGAAGGGGCGGATCATATGCTGGTCAAGGCATTAAATAGTGCCAGGGCCAGAGTGGGAGATAGTGTTGAACTCTTCCTTAGCACTAAGACCAAGATCAAGAGCATGTTAATTCTCTATATCCTGCCGGTCATAGGGCTCCTGGTAGGGGCCCTTTCGGGTGGTAGCCTTTCAAGGGTTGTTGGACTGAATGAGAATTTTGGTACATTACTTTTTACCTTTATGGGTCTGGCCCTGGCATTTATCCTGGTGCGGTTGCTTGGAGCCCGTATGGACTCGAAGCAGGAACTGACTCCGGCTGTCTCTCGCGTCACGCGCCGGGCCGTGAGCAGTCCCTCCCCAGGGGAGGTCCAGATGGCGAGGCCTACCAGCAGTCGGCCACGTGGAGGTCAATGTTGTTCATCGTAAGGAATTTGCTGGCAAAGACAGTCACATGTTTCTGTGTTACGCTTGCGCTTTTCTTTCTGTCGCAGCTCGAGAACACGTGGTTGCAGGAAAGCTGGGCTGGTCCATCTATTAAGACGGGTAGTGTTCAGGTCCCCAGCCTCCGGGTGGGCGAAGAACGAGATCCTCTGCCCTTTACTCCTTGGGGAGATAAAGGAGGCTGCTGCTGTGAGGCCGCTGCCGGAGGCAACTCCGAGATATCGGGGATGACCCACTGTGCCCTGTCGAGACAAGAAAATCCAGCCTTTCCAGATTCGGCAAGTCCTGGGCCTTTTGTATCGAGGTCTTTTGACTTCAACAATCGACTCGATGGCGGACCCCGGACATCTGCAAAAGGGCCGCCTCCGCCCCTATTCCTAATAAACCTTTCCTTCCTGTGTTGATCACTCCCACATAGTTGAGTGCCCTCGATACCTGGTACATCTCTCATCGTCCGGTGCTAGGAGCCGATCTGTTCAAGCATCACGGACTATAGGCGGGTGTGCGCTGCGCCGTTGCGTTCGGAACAGAAGATGAGCGGGTGAGGTCATCAAATTATGAGAGCAGAAAATCGATCAAGTTAGACATAGCTGTCATGAGTATCGGTGAAGTGTTACCGTACTGCGAAAAGAAAAAGATAATGAGACGAAAAGGAGTTAAACATGTCAAAAAGAAAAACTGA